>SKHS01000031.1 GCA_007116835.1 Halomonas sp. | reverse complement strand
TCAGGCGGCCAACAGCAGCGCGTAGCGCTGGCACGTGCGTTAGCCATGGAACCCCGGCTTATGCTGTTCGATGAGCCTACCTCAGCACTTGACCCCGAAATGATCGGCGAAGTGCTGGACGCCATGCGCGAGCTCGTTAAAGAAGGCATGACGATGGTAATCGTCACCCATGAAATGGGCTTTGCCCGCGAGGTGGCTGACCGCGTTATCTTTATCCATAAAGGTGAAATTACCGAACAAGGCCCACCGGAACAGCTGTTTGATAAACCCCAACATGAGCGAACCCAGTCCTTCTTGGCACGTGTTCTGAAACACTGATATAGGCACTCAAAAACCACTATTTGCCTCTATTTTTAGCTTATTTAATGGCCTGTCATTGCGATAGGCCATTTTTTTTGCCTGTGGATACTATTTTTTTCACATTGCCTTACGCTGCTCTGTAGCCCCTACCATGAGCGCGATGAGTTGCTTTCATTGACCTTCCCTACAGATGTTCACAGGTGCGGTAACAAACTCGGTATGAAGCGGTGGATAACACGTCGCTATCTTGGCCTGTGGATAAACACTACTTTCATCCACAGGCCAAACACCGCTTCTACGCAGGCAGTCCGCCCTTAAACAATGCAAAAGCTAACAGTCTAACAATTTGAAATTTTTACACTTTTATTAGTTATCAACAGAATTTGTCCACACTAGTAGTAACAACATCAATAGAACTTCTCTTATATATATTTATTTTGTTATTAATAATGAGTAACAAGATCACTGAGAGATCGTTTGGGGTGTGGAAAAACCTGACGGTTACCCACAGGAGGTTTATACTGGCCCGCTTACGAAACCAGTGCCGATGCACTGACTCACAATCCGTGCCAAAAGGCGCAAGACGAGGTGTCTCTTGAACTATCCCGACCGCTTTGACGTTATTGTCATCGGCGGTGGCCATGCGGGAACCGAAGCCGCATTGGCCTCTGCTCGTATGGGCTGTCAAACCCTGTTATTGACCCACAACATCGAAACACTCGGCCAAATGTCGTGTAATCCAGCGATTGGTGGGATCGGCAAAAGCCACTTGGTGAAAGAAATTGATGCACTTGGTGGTGCAATGGGGCTAGCCACGGACTTAGGCGGCATCCAATTTCGTGTGCTCAACGCACGCAAAGGCCCAGCGGTTCGTGCCACACGTGCTCAGGCCGACCGCATTCGTTACAAAGCCGCCATTCGCGGTATGTTGGAAAATCAGCCGAATTTGACGATTTTTCAGCAAGCGGCAGGTGACCTGATTGTGGATAACGACACTGTTCGCGGTGTTGTAACGGAAACCGGTATTCGCTTTCATGCGGACGCTGTGGTGTTGTCCACAGGTACTTTTTTAGGTGGGGTTATCCATATTGGATTGGATCAAAGCCGTGGTGGCCGTGCCGGTGATCCCCCTTCAAATGCGTTAGCAGAGCGGCTGCGTGCGCTACCATTTCACGTTGACCGGTTAAAAACCGGCACGCCCCCGCGCATTGATGCCAAAACGGTTGATTTTGCAACGTTGGAAGAGCAACCGGGCGATACGCCAACGCCGGTCATGTCATATCTTGGTTCACGGGATACGCATCCTCAGCAGGTGAGTTGCCATATTGCGCACACCAACGAGCGTACCCACGAAATCATCATGGCGAACTTAGATCGTTCGCCCATGTATTCCGGTGTTATTGAAGGCGTTGGTCCGCGCTACTGCCCATCGATTGAAGATAAAGTTCACCGCTTTGCCGATAAATCGAGCCATCAGATTTTTATTGAACCAGAAGGGCTCGATACCCATGAGCTGTACCCCAACGGAATTTCGACGTCGCTGCCTTTTGATGTCCAGCTACAGGTAGTTCGCTCAATTAAAGGGCTTGAGAACGCGCATATCACCCGCCCTGGTTATGCCATTGAGTACGACTTTTTTGATCCACGAGATTTAAAACACTCGCTGGAAACCAAATTTATCCACAACCTGTTTTTCGCCGGGCAAATTAACGGCACCACCGGCTACGAAGAAGCGGGTGCCCAGGGGCTTCTCGCCGGTTTGAATGCCGCTCGTCGCGCAAAGCAGCTAGAAGCTTGGTACCCCCGCCGTGATGAAGCTTACCTTGGTGTATTGGTTGACGACCTAATCACCATGGGCACTAAAGAGCCCTACCGCATGTTTACTTCGCGTGCGGAGTACCGGCTTTTGCTGCGTGAAGACAACGCCGATTTACGCCTGACGGAAAAAGGTCGAGAGCTAGGGCTGGTGGACGACAATCGCTGGTCGGCATTTAGCCATAAACGCGAAGCCATCGAGCGTGAAGCCGCACGTTTGGCAACCGTTTGGGTGCAGCCCAACACGCCTGCGGCGGCTAAAATTGCTGAAAAAACCGGTCGACCGCTGCCCCGAGAGTATTGCTTAAGCGATTTGTTGAAACGCCCAGAGCTGACCTATGCCGATATCACGTCGCTGCCCGGCATGGAAAACAATGATGTTGACGACGACGCTGTTGCCGAACAGGTACAAATTCAAGCGAAATATCAGGGATATATTGATCGTCAGCAGGACGAGATCGATAAGCTAAAGCGCCATGAAGCCACCCCGCTGCCTGCTGAACTGGACTATCAGCGGGTTGAGGGGTTATCCAATGAGATCCGTCAAAAGCTTAGCGAAACCCGTCCTGAAACCCTCGCTCAAGCGGCCAGAATTTCCGGTGTGACGCCTGCAGCGGTTTCTATTTTACTGATTCATTTAAAAAAGCGCCGCTTAATCAGCGCTACCGAGGTGGTTAACGGATGAGTCAATTGCAGCCGTTGATTAACACGCTACCCAGCGTGGTTGCCACCCGTTTAGATGAAGGACTTGCAGCGCTGAAGTTGACGATTAACCCCGTTCAACGTGAACAGCTGCTAGGGTTACTTGCTCTGTTGCACAAGTGGAACCGTGCTTATAACCTCACTGCTGTGCGTAATGTTGAAGATATGGTATCTCGGCACATACTTGATAGCGCTGCGGTCGCACCCTATGTACATGGCCCGCGGCTACTAGACGTAGGGGCCGGGCCAGGCTTGCCTGGCCTTGTGCTTGCCATTTTAAAGCCTGAGCTCCAGGTAACGTTGTTGGATAGCAATGGCAAAAAAGTGCGCTTTCAGCGCCAAGCAGTCATGGAGTTAGCGCTAAATAACGTCACGCCCACCCAGGCACGCGTTGAACAATTTAGCGGGCAGGCCTTTGATCAGGTGATTTCCCGAGCGTTTGCCAGCTTGGTAGACTTTGTCACCTTGACCCAGACGTTACCTGCTGCGCATGGGCAGTGGCTTGCTATGAAAGGGCCAAGTGCTGATGATGAGCTGCGAGAGTTGCCTGCCTACGCTGAACTACAGTCACGACTTTTATTAAGCGTCCCCTTTGAAACGGCCGAGCGGCAGCTGTTGATTCTGACCCCAAAAGGAGTTGAGTAGTGAGCCAGATCATTGCCCTGACCAACCAAAAAGGCGGCGTGGGCAAATCCACTTCAGCCGTTAACCTTGCCGCTAGTTTGGCAGCGCTGGATCGCCGCGTACTCTTGGTCGATCTAGATCCCCAGGGCCACGCCAGTATGGGCAGTGGTATCGATAAGTACGCACTTGATAAGAGCGTGCTAGACGTGTTGTTGGGCGATACCACAGCAAATGACGCTATTATTCGTGGGCTGCCGGTACACTATGATGTTTTGCCAGGCAATGGTGACCTGACCGCTGCAGAAGTAGAGCTGCTTGATAGCGACCAACGGCAAAGCCGTTTGTCGTTGGCACTGCAAACCGTCGCGGATGACTATGATGTCGTACTGATTGACTGCCCGCCTTCGCTTAATATGCTGACAGTTAATGCGTTAACCGCTGCTCATGGGGTACTAATCCCACTACAGTGCGAGTTCTATGCCCTAGAAGGGCTCTCGGCGCTGTTAGACACCGTTGAGCAGATCAAGCAGAGCGTCAACCCAGAGCTAGCCGTTTCAGGCATTCTGCGTACCATGTACGATAAACGCACCAGTTTGACGCGAGAAGTCGACAAACAGTTAAGAGACTTCTTTGGCGATGCACTGCTAAAAACAACCATTCCGCGCAATGTTAAAGTTGCTGAAGCGCCAAGCCATGGCCTACCGGTGACCCAATACGCTCGTTTTTCGCGGGGTAGCCAAGCCTATCGTGTGCTGGCAAAAGAGATGATTCGGCGGCTATCGCTATAACGTAAAGTACGAGGGGAAGCGAATGACGCGTAAACGCGCGCTAGGACGTGGCCTGGATGCCCTGATTGGTGCGGGCGCCCGTCGTCGTGACAGTTTAGATATAACGGGTGGGGTCACGCTTGATAGTGCAGACTCGCCGCTATTGCCTGATGCCCAAACGGAAGTAGTGGCTGATCGACTAGAACGCTTGCCGCTGGGCCAGCTCACGCGCGGTAAATATCAGCCGCGCCGAGACATTCAGCCCGAAGCCTTAGAAGAGCTTGCCGACTCTATTCGTGCCCAAGGGGTAATGCAGCCTATCGTGGTTCGCCCGGTGGGTGAAAATCGCTATGAAATTATCGCCGGTGAACGGCGCTGGCGCGCTGCACAGTTAGCAGAATTAGACGTTATTCCTGCGGTTATTCGCGATGTTAGTGACGAAGTCGCGCTTGCATTAGCACTGATTGAAAACATTCAGCGCGAAAATCTCAATGCCATTGAAGAAGCACTGGCGTTGAAACGCCTGGGCAGCGAGTTTGAGCTGACCCAGCAGCAAATTGCTGATGCCGTCGGTAAGTCGCGCACTCAAGTCGCCAATTTATTGCGCTTGCTGGCATTAGACCCTGAAGTACAAACGCTGCTGGAGCGCGGCGACCTGGACATGGGCCACGCCCGTGCCCTGTTGTCGTTAAATAGCGCCCAGCAGCGTCAGGTTGCCCATGAAGTGGTCAACAATGACCTCACCGTGCGTGATACGGAAGCACTGGTGAAAAGAGCGCAAACGGATCAAGCACCTGTTACGACGAAGGCGCGTCCGACCAAAACGCCTGATGTGGCCCGACTCGAAACGCAGTTAGGCGAGTTGTTAGGTGCGCCGGTATCCATTGACCATGGGCAAAAAGGCAAAGGTAAGGTGACGATTCGCTATACCAGTTTGGAAGAGTTGGACGGTATCTTGGGCCATATTAAATAGCAGGCTATTAAATATGGCGAAAGAAACGGTTTTTTTTTCCCTCTTTGGTCGCAAATAGTCATCAAAGCGAGCAAAATCGGCGCGTCTCGGTTGAAGGTGCTAAAACGCTTCCCTATAATCCGCCGGTGTTTG
The DNA here is from genome assembly GCA_007116835.1 of Halomonas sp. Lineage (GTDB taxonomy): Bacteria > Pseudomonadota > Gammaproteobacteria > Pseudomonadales > Halomonadaceae > Vreelandella. The sequence goes on along the minus strand of SKHS01000031.1, from coordinate 715 downwards.
TCTAATTGTTGTGGTAGATAGTTTCGGCGGATAATTTCGGTGAGAAGTTTTGGTGTTTGGTAGGTGAACGAAAGAAACTATCGCGCTACTGTTGCCAAACGTAACATTCGCATCGCGAATCAACGTAGAACATGGCTGGGCCAATGCAGAGAATGACGATTACCCAGCGCCGGCGGTTAGACTTTAAACGGCTATTTCAGGCCCAGCTAGTAACAACCATGGTTGTTATGCTTGTCGCGGCTTGGTTAGCAGATCAAGAGGCTGTTTTATCCGCTTGGATGGGCGGTATGATAAGCCTGCTGCCATCTATGTATTTCGTGTGGCGTGGGACGCGTCAGCCGCGAAGCAAACAGCAGCAACGTAATGTGTTGAACTTATATCAAGCAGCAATGGGCAAGTTTAGTTTGACGGCGGCACTTTTTGTTGTGACGTTTGTGCTAGTGCCTCCTTCAAACCCAGCTTTTTTCTTTGTCGCCTATGTGGTGGCCCAACTCATGCACTGGCTAACTCCTTGGCTTGTACGCGAGCGGTCGACCCCCAAAACCTGAGGAAGCAGTATGGCAGCGGATAATGAAGTATCGGCCATCTATTACATACAGCATCACCTCCAGAATCTTACATTCGGGAAGCATCCAGAGAACGGTTGGTCGCTTGCGTCCACCTCTGCGGAAGCGACTGAAATGGGCTTCTGGGCTATTCACCTTGACACCATGGG
>SKHS01000124.1 GCA_007116835.1 Halomonas sp. | reverse complement strand
TTGTGAACTTACCTGCTGATCAGAAGCGTGAATTTGATCATCCGGTTAAAGTGACCACTGCCGGTGCCGCGCCGCCTGCGTCCGTGATTGCTGGTGTTGAGAAACTCGGCATTGAAGTGACCCATGTGTACGGGTTAACCGAGGTTTATGGCCCGGTGACGGTTTGCGCTTGGCGTGAAGCGTGGAATGAGCTGCCGCTGGAGTCCCGCGCCAAGATCAAGGCGCGCCAAGGGGTGCGCTACCACATGCTCGAAGCGCTGTGTGTCGCTGACCCGCTAACCCTTGAGCCTGTCGCGAAGGATGGCGAGACCATCGGTGAAATTTTGATGCGCGGCAACAACGTGATGAAAGGCTATCTGAAGAATGCCGAAGCCACTGAGAAAGCCCTGGAAGGCGGCTGGTACCATACCGGTGATCTCGCGGTTTGGCACGCCGATGGCTACATCGAGATTAAAGACCGCTCTAAAGACATCATTATTTCTGGCGGTGAAAATATCTCCACCATCGAAGTGGAAGATGCCATTTATAGCCACCCAGCAGTAGAAGAAGCCGCCGTTGTTGCCAAGCCCGATGAAAAATGGGGCGAGACGCCCTGTGCGTTTGTTAAATTAAAAATCGGTTATGGTGAAAGTACTGAAGCCGACATTATTGCTCACGGCCGAGAGCAGTTAGCGAGTTTCAAAGTACCCAAGACAATCATTTTTAGTGAGCTGCCAAAAACGTCAACGGGCAAAATTCAAAAATTTGTGCTGCGCGAAGAAGCGAAACAGCACTGATTCAGGGGAAACAAATGATGAGTGAACAACCAATCGGGGTAGTGGGAGCAGGCACCATGGGGCAGGGGATCGCCCAAGTGGTCGCCGCCAGTGGTTTTACGGTTCGCCTTTATGACGTTGCCGATGAGCAGCTTACCCGTGCCCAGGGCAACATCGATAAAGGCCTTGGCAAGCTAGTCGCGAAAGAAAAAATCAGCGAGTCAGCTAAGCAGGAGGCTTTAGCGCGGCTTTCCACGACCACTGATCTCGAAGCGTTGAGTGACTGCGGCATTATTATTGAAGCTGCCCCAGAGCAGCCCGCGCTGAAAGAGAAACTGTTTCGTGACCTTAGCCATTTAAGCAGCGACGCGATTCTTGCTTCGAACACCTCATCACTCTCGCTAACGCGGCTGGCGGCGGTGTGCGAACGCCCCGAGCGGGTTGTGGGCATGCACTTTTTTAACCCGGTGCCGGTGCTCAAGTTAGTGGAAGTAATTCGTGCTGAGCAAACCTCTGATGCCACCGTTGAGCGTATAGAGGCGCTGGCCAAAGCACTGGGTAAAACGGCGGTGCCCATTGGTGATGCGCCGGGCTTTGCGGTGAATCGTTTGTTGGTGCCGATGATCAATGAAGCCGCCTTTATTGTGCAAGAAGGAACCGCAACGCCAGAGGCTATCGATGAAGCGATGAAGCTGGGCGCTGCGCACCCTATGGGGCCGTTGGCGCTGGCGGATTTAATTGGTCTCGACGTTTGTTTGGCCATTATGGAAGTGCTGCAAGACGGGTTTGGCGATCCTAAATATCGCCCCTGCCCGTTATTGAAGCGTATGGTGGATGCGGGCTACCTGGGACGTAAGAGCGGTCGTGGCTTTTATATCTACGAGTGAGCATCGATAAGTACGGATAAGCCGATCAGGCCAGTCAAGCGCGACAAAAGAAGTGATTGCCTACCAACCAAGCGTTCGCTAGGGTTGGTAGGTGTTCACTTTTAATGCGTAATAACAATTAAGGAGCCTGTATGAGCGATGCAGTGATTGAAAAAGTTGATAACGATGGCATGGTGCGGTTGACGATTAACCGCCCTAAAGCATTGAACGCACTGAATAGCGAGGTGCTCAGTGCGTTAGAATCACACCTTGTGGAGCTTGAGGCGCACCCTCATTTACGCGCCGTTATTATTACCGGTGCCGGTGAAAAGTCGTTTGTTGCTGGTGCTGATATCACCGAAATGCGTGATAAAACCCCGGAAGAAGCACGAGCCTTCGCCATTCAGGCGCTGCGTACTATCAAACGCCTAGAAACATTACCCGTGCCGGTGGTCGCGCTAGTGAACGGGTTTTGCCTTGGCGGCGGCTGCGAATTGGCACTGGCCTGCGACTGGGCGGTAGCTAGCGACAACGCTGTTTTTGGTCAGCCTGAAGTGTTGCTAGGTGTGATTCCTGGCTTTGGCGGCACCCAGCGTTTGCCGCGCCGTGTTGGCCCCGCCATGGCAATTGACCTGGTAACCACTGGCCGCAAAATCGATGCCCAAGAAGCGCTGCGCATCGGGCTAGTTAACCGTGTGATGCCCCAGGCCGAGCTTGAAAGCTATGTAGAAGAGCTCACCAAGCAGCTTAAAGGTAACGGCCCTCAGTCGGTGCGTGGTGCGAAGCAAGCCGTTCACGATGGGTTAGACCAAGATCTTGATAGCGCCCTAGCGCTGGAAACCAGCCTGTTTGCATTCTGTTTTGCTGGCGAAGAGCAGAAAGAGGGCATGAGTGCGTTCGTTGAGAAGCGCAAACCCAACTTCTAATCTGCGCTTAACTACGTTTTGCTCATTTAAGGGGTGGCGGCTACGTCACCCCTCTTTTATGCTCGATAGTTATATGATCCATACTACATGATCAATACTTAGCTTGACTGTTGTCGGCATTCACAAGGAGCGTTTATGTTTGATCTATATATCGCCAACAAGAACTACTCGTCTTGGTCGCTGCGCCCGTGGGTGCTGATGAAGGCGCTGAACATCCCCTTCAATGAACACGTTATGCCGTTTGAGGGTGGCATAGGCGAAAGCCATGCCACTTTTACACGTTTTTCTCCCACCGGCTTAGTGCCATGCTTGGTAGATTCTGATGCCGAGGTGGCGGTATGGGACTCGTTGGCGATTGTTGAGTATCTTGCTGAAACGTACCCAGGTGTGTGGCCGGAAGACAAAGCAGCACGCGCCTGGGCGCGTTGTGCCAGTGCCGAAATGCACAGTGGTTTTAGTGCACTGCGCAATGAGTGCTCAATGAATTGTGGCGTTCGTGTCGCGCTGAAAGCGCTTTCCGCAGGTCTAAACAACGATGTGGCACGGCTAGATACACTATGGCAGGAAGGCCTTCAGCGCTTCGGTGGTCCCTTTCTGGCAGGTGGGCAGTTTACCGCAGTGGATGCGTTTTACGCGCCTGCCGCATTTCGCATACAGACCTTTAATCTGCCACTGAGCGAAGTATCACAGGCTTATGTTCAGCGTCTACTGGCCCATCCGGCCATGGAAGAGTGGTACCAGGCAGCGTTGGCAGAAACCTGGCGTGAGCCAATGCATGAGCAGGACACGATTAAAAACGCCACGTTATTAAACGATTACCGCGCGGTATAGCGCACTGCCGCCCTGTGTTTCGATAAATCCGCTACACTGGCGCAAATTTTAGATGGATATCTCCAATGGCGTTGAGTGCTACCCCCTACAAAGTTGATGTCAACCTGACGGACCTTGATCGCAATGTCTTTGAGACGCTGCGTTTTACGGTGGCTCGCCACCCTTCTGAAACCGAAGACCGAATGTGCGCACGCTTGATCGCCTACCTACTGTGGTACAGCGAATCGCTCGCTTTTGGTCGCGGCCTTTCCGATGTCGACGAGCCCGCCTTGTGGGAAAAAAGCTTGGATGGCCGCGTGCTGCATTGGATAGAAGTGGGCCTGCCAGATGCCGAGCGTCTTACGTGGTGTTCGCGCCGTGCGGAGCGTGTTTCGCTGTTGGCTTATGGGCGAGTGGACCTGTGGGAAAATAAAGTGTTACCGGCAGTGGCGGCACTCAAAAATGTACACGTGGCAGGGCTACCCCAAGAGGCACTGACGACCATTGCAGCGGATTTGCCGCGGTCGATTAACTGGGCGGTCATGATCAGTGATGGCTCACTGTTTATTACCGATGAACATGGCCAGCATGAAATCACGCCGCAATGGCTACTGCGAGACCGCTAAGCTATTTTGCGTGGCTGGGCACGTTAACGACAGACGGAAGGGAAGGGCTTAAGCAGGCGACAAAAGTGAGTAGTATAGTATGCCTGCTATCTATTTGTGTCATTACATGCAATCATTCATGGTTGTTAATAATTGATTGCTTTTGCCCTTCGACACTCAAGGAATGAGTTATGAATACTATTTCCGCTTTGTGCCGGAAAGCATTGCCTGTTGTTTTGCCGTTGAGCTTACTGCCTACAGTGGCGGGGGCCGACAGCGGAGCCCTGTCGATTAAGTTCGAAAATGACAGCCTTGCTAGCAGCGATGACGGCCACTATACCAGTGGGTTCGAGCTTAACTGGACGTTTACGCCAAAAGAACAAAGTTGGACGCAACGCCTTGCAGCAGCACTGCCCGATAGCCTTATCGGCCAAGCGGATAGAGCGTCTTATCGTTTGATTCATCAGATTTATACGCCGAACGATATTGAACAGCGCGCTTTGATCGAAGATGATCGCCCCTATGCTGGGCTTGTCTATGGCGGTCTGTCACTTTATGAAGATGTGCCTGTTGGTGGATTGACGCAAGCAACGGATCTGCATCTAGATATAGGACTCGTAGGGCCTTCTTCACTCGCCGACAGTATCCAGCGTGAAGTGCATCGTGTAACGGATAGCCGTCGCCCAGGAGGCTGGAAACATCAGTTGGGTGATGAGGCGTTAGTGAACCTAACTGCTCGCCGCCAATGGTGGCACGATATGCCGCTGGCCGGTAAGCAGTTCTCCCACGGTCCCAGTGTTGGCGCAGCGTTAGGTAACTTGTACACCTACGCAAGTGCAGGCTATAGCGTGCGCTGGGGAGACGATGCGGAGGGGATTCCTACGCTCACCCCTAACCCTGGTAGCCGTCATCTGATGAGCAGCCAGCGTGGTTGGCAGTGGTATCTGTTCGCGCATGTAGAAGGTTACTACATGGCGCAGAACCTTACGCTGGATGGAAATACGTTTAGGAATAGCCACGCCGTTGACCGTAACGCGTGGGTAGCCGATGCCTCTGCAGGGCTTGCGATAGCCTGGGATGATTGGCAAGTAACGTATGCCGCTGTTCAGCGTACCCGTGAGTTTGATGGTCAGGATGAGCAGGATAAATTCGGCGCACTCACGCTAACGAAGCGTTTTTAAAACAGGCAACCGCCTAATATCCAATTTAGGCATGAATAATTATTAAATTTCAACCTAAGCCAGGTTTTGCCATTCACGCTTACTCATGTGGGTGGTAATCTGCGCCCCTTTGTTTCTTAACGATTAAGGGCGCACCGTGAATATTAAAGCGAATCTCTCCATTTTCGATATTATTGGCCACCTGCTTATCTGGTTGGTGCTGACGATCATTACTCTTGGAATTGCATTGTTTTTCTTTCCCTACTCGTTTGCGCGTTTTGTCATTAACCGCACTTCAGTGGTTGATAATACAACAGGCGTGGAGCGAAAAATGGTGTGTGATATTAATATTTTTAGCAATATTGGTCACATCATCTTGTGGATGGTCATCACTGTTTTGACGCTTGGCTTAGGCTATCTTTTCTATGTATACCGTGTTTGGAACTATGCGCTTAATAACTCTCGCGTTCACTAAGTAGCAGGCACTTTAAGAAGCCTTTGCCTGAGTCGATCTCCTCGTTTTCCGTGTCTATATTGGCATGCTGCCTTTGTCTCTAAATGTTTAGCTCTCCTGCAGGACGTCCTGCAGGAGAGAAACCCTTTCCTAGCTAGCTTTCAGCGTCGTTATCTTCTTACTTGATACTGCTTCATGAGCGCATTGACATCGGCTTGATCGATCTTTATATTATTTGCTAATAAAAATCACTATCATTAATATTAGTATTTGCACCGGGGTCTTACACAATGGCATCTGCACCTACTTTTCGATTGCGCAAGCTAAGCGTTGCTGTGGCGCTTGCGTCGGTAGCGGCTATTTCAGCCGTTCATGCGCAAGATAGCACCCCTCATGACAGTGTCGACCTTGGTACTGTTGAAGTGACCGCTGACGCCGCAGGACGCTTCGGCTACATCGATGCTGAGC
>SKHS01000297.1 GCA_007116835.1 Halomonas sp. | reverse complement strand
TAAGCACGCCGCAATGCGGGTTTCTAGCTGACCGGTTTCAACCAACACTCGGCGCGATAATGCCCTTTGAAGCCGTTCGCGTACCAGCAGTGCGCCGCTCTCGCTGGTATCAGGCAGTACTAGCCAAAATGTTGAGTTATCTGCTCTGCCGAGTAGATCGTGGTCACGACATCGGCTGTTCACTTCACTACAAAGCGCATCTAATAAGGCGATTTGGGCGCGTCTTCCAAACTGCTCCTCTGCCATATCAAGCTGCGGTAAGTGCAGCACCAAAACGGCTAAGCGTTTATTGAGCTTTGCCGCACGCTGAAACTCATTGTGTAAGCGCTCTTTGAGTGTGTCTATATGGTAAGCGTTGCAATCGTTATCGTTTGGATCAGTGGCTCTTAGCAGTGCTCGGCGGCGTGCATGCTCCCATGGTGGCAAGGCGAGCAGTAGGATTAATGCGATATAACCAGTCACGGCTGTGAGTGACAAATCATGATGCGCAAATAATAACCACCCTATGGGTGCTGTTATCACTGTGAGCAACAAGGCTCCCCACATAGGGAGCAGTAAAAAGGCGGCGGTGACCGGCAGGCCCAGCCATACAGGTGATGTGGCGGGCTGATAATAAAAGGCTGACAAGACGACGATATAAACGCTGCTCAGTGCAATAATGCGAGGAACCACAGGGTTCAAACTTTGGCTGTGTTGCATTAAGAAGGCGGCGAGCAAGAGCAGTGTGACAAACATGGGGACTAACAGGTCACGATAACTGCCCATGCCGTAAAGCCATAACGTATAGCCCGCCACTACGGCGATGCTTACCGTGTAGGCCGCTGTCATTAAACGCTTAGGCAGGGGCTGTTCAATCATTCACGCTCTCCAGACTGCTGTGGAAGGAAGTGGGTCAGCGCGTCGAGTGTGACAGTGGATAGCTCCATATCCATGAGTGGAATGTGTTGGCAGCGCTGCTTCTCTGGCAGCGCCGCATACAGAAGTTGTCGACGTTGCGTGGCCTCTTTCGGACTATGTGACAACGTGAGTGTCGCTAATGTATGGCTATTTAATCGATAAACGTTTTCAAAGCTGTAAGTGAGGCTGCAAAGCTTTTGTGCCGCTGACCAAAGCTGGTGACGTTTCACCTGTATGAGGCATACCTCGGCATAGACCGCCTCGCGCTCAGAGCGCGTTTGTTCTCGGCTAAGGTCTTTCAATAGCTGCTCACCAGCCCATAAGTTGAGGCCAGGTATGAGTCGCAAGCGTTGACGAATAGACCCATTGAGGTCGATTAACTGGCATGCTCGCGCAGCGGATAAAATACCTAGCGTGGTAAGAGCAGCCAACAACAAAAAGCCCTCTGCACGGGATAGCAGCGAAGCGACTAATAACCAGCTTAAGAGAGCCGCAATAGCATTAAAGACGGCGATCCAGCGTCGTTGTGGCAACATGAACATCGCCGCCCACGCCCAAACCAATAGGCTGTGGCGTTCCGGAGCCGCTGCAATGAGCCCTAGTAGCAGTGTGCCGGCTAACATCTGCCAGGGTAGTCCTCTAGAGTGACGATGACTAAAATCAAGCAGCATCGCGGTAATAAACAGCCAGCCTACCGACAGCCATAACGCCAGCGATGCGGCAGACGGTGCGGCCAAAGTCCAAAGCGCCAGGACAAACGCTGCTGCGAATAGATTGGCTCTTAGTAGGCGTATTTTGTACTTGCTTTGCATGGTGGCTTACTATTCACCTTTGATGCAGTGTTACCTAATGAGTAGCTTGATGACGCTCATGCGTAAAGATTAAGCCACGTATTACCTCAGTATAACGTTCAAATGACGTAACATGCTGACAAACACCTAGTACCACTACCACATAATGCAACATACCTTGCACACGTCATGACACAGGGAGACAGTATGAGCGGTCTAAACGCATTCCAAAGCGAAGCCCAACAGCAATTGGCTGCGGGGGATGTGCCCGCTTATATCCAGGTGCTTGGGCGAGGGGCCCGGTCAGCTGCCAGCGAACTGCGCCGTGCCGATACAGGGTTGAAAAATCGCGCACTGCAAGCCATGGCATCGCGCTTGGCATCTTCCAAGGGGCTAATTCTAGAAGCCAATGCAATGGACATGCAGCGTGGTAAAGAGAGTGGTTTGGATGCTGCGTTGCTAGATCGCTTGTCACTCGATGATGCGCGTATTGACGCAATGGTGGAGGGGCTGCGTCAAGTAGCCGCACTACCAGATCCTGTCGGTGAAATTAGCGACATGCGCTATCGCCCAAGTGGTATACAAGTCGGTAAGATGCGCGTACCGCTTGGGGTGATTGGCATTATCTACGAGTCTCGCCCGAATGTGACGCTAGAGGCTGCAAGCCTTTGCTTAAAATCGGGCAATGCCTGTTTGCTGCGAGGCGGCTCTGAAGCCAGCGCTTCAAATGCGGCGATTGGCGATTGTATTCAGCAAGGGTTGGCTGATGTTGGCTTACCGCCGGCGTCTGTGCAGGTAATCGCAACGACTGACCGAGCGGCGGTGGGCGCGATGATCAGCATGCCCGACTATGTTGATGTGATTATTCCTCGGGGAGGCAAGTCGCTGATTGAGCGGATATCCCGTGAAGCAACTGTGCCAGTGATCAAGCACTTGGATGGCGTGTGTCACGTATATATCGACACAACGGCAGATCCTGCTAAAGCGATGGCAATTGCTATTAATGCCAAAACACACCGCTACGGCACCTGCAATACCATGGAAACGCTGCTCGTGGACGCGCCGATTGCTGATATCGTGCTGCCAGAGTTAGCTACCGCGTATGCCGAACATCATGTTGAACTCAGAGGCTGCGAGCGTACTAAGGCATTGCTGCCGCAGGTAGCGTTGGCCACAGAAGAGGACTGGGCGGCTGAGTATTTGGCACCTATTTTGGCAATTAAAGTGGTGGACGGCATTGATGACGCTATCCGCCATATTGAGCAGTTTGGCTCTCACCATACGGATGCCATTGTTACCCAGGACTACAGCTTGGCCAGACGCTTTATGGCGGAAGTTGACTCAAGTTCAGTGGTTGTTAACGCCTCTACCCGCTTTGCCGATGGATTTGAGTATGGCTTGGGTGCAGAGATAGGTATCTCGACGGATAAGCTGCACGCACGAGGCCCGGTAGGGCTGGAAGGCCTCACGACCCAGAAATATATCGTCTTTGGCGACGGTCAGGTTAGACAATGAGCATAGATTGATGCAAGCAGTACACATGCCAGAAACCTCAATGTTAGCAGCCCCAATGCGAATAGGCATGTTGGGGGGAACGTTTGACCCCGTGCATTTTGGTCATTTACGCAGCGCCATTGAGGTGCGTGAAGCGCTAGGCCTTGATCGATTACATATGATTCCTGCCCCTCAGCCGCCGCTGCGCGGTGCGCCTCAGGTGTCGGCTGTTCAGCGCTTTGAGCTGCTGAAAGCTGGCATTGGGGATACGCCAGGGTTGCTGGCAGATGATCGAGAGCTTCACCGAGATGGCCCTTCCTACAGTGTCGATACCTTACTGGAGCTGCGGCAACAGTACGGAAATAGCGTGCCGTTGGTAATGGTGATTGGGTTCGACGCTTTTCTGCGTTTGGCGCGTTGGCACAGGGCTGAGCAGCTATTTGAGTGCGCGCACCTGGTAGTGATCTCGCGCCCTGGCTACCAATCGCCTTGGCCGCAGGCATTAAAGGAACTGGTTGGGAATCGGGAAGTCGATAGTGTGTCATCATTAATGCAACACACCCACGGTGGCCTGTTGATGTTGACACTGCCCTCGCTCATGGCGATTTCGGCCACTTATATCCGAGCGCGGCTTCAGGCGGGGGAAAGCGTACGCTATTTGCTTCCAGAAGCGGTGGAGCAGGCTATTTTTAAGCATGGTCTATATCAAATCAGTGAATAGCGCTGGCAGTCGTGAAAGAAGCCGTTACAATGGCCGGCTTGATAGTTGATGAATACGTTTTTGCCACAGCTTATTGCCACAAGGGGTTGTCTTCAGGAGTCATGCACATCGATAAATTGAAAATGCTAGCGATCGACGCGCTAGAAGAACTAAAAGCACGTGATATCACGCAGCTAGATGTTTCTAAATTAACCGAAGTTGCCGATTTAATGCTGATTGCCAGCGGTACTTCGACGCGCCACCTCTCTGCGCTAGCAGAAAATGTGGTTGAAAAAGCGAAGGCGGCGGGTCTTAAGCCTCGTGGTGTCGAAGGTGGTGATAACGCCGATTGGGTGCTAGTGGATTTGGGCGACGTGGTTGTTCACATCATGCTACCTGAAGCACGCGTGCTTTATGATCTTGAGCGCCTGTGGGCAGATATGCCTAACGACGCGGGAGCAATTGAAGCGTCGCTTAAGCGGTTTGAAGAGCGAGTTTAGTTGTTATGAGGATTCGGCTGTTAGCGGTAGGTACCAAAATGCCGGCTTGGGTAGAGGAGGGCGTTGACACTTACCGCAAACGGCTACCGCGTGATTTTTCACTTGAAATTGAAGAGATTTCACTGGGTCAGCGCGGTAAAAACGCGGATATTACGAAAGCGCGTGCTCAAGAAGCACAGCGCATCCGAGACAGGCTGCGTGGTGATGAGTATCTGGTTGCCTTGGAAGTGAAAGGAAAGCCATGGAGCACTGAGCAACTTGCCAGCGAAGCAGATGCCTGGCGAATGCAAGGGCGCGATATTGCCTTGCTCGTTGGCGGGCCTGATGGTCTAGAGCCGTCGCTTTCAGCGATGGCGGATAAGACGTGGTCTCTTTCGCCACTCACGTTGCCGCACCCACTAGTGCGCATCATGCTAGCTGAGCAGCTTTATCGGGCATGGACCTTGTTAGTGGGTCATCCCTATCATCGTTAAACGCCTTTTGTCTGACTTGAGAGCCATCTTTACCCATGCCTCAGCGCCCTGACACGCTTAAAAACCCTGGCCAAGAGTTGCGAATTTTTCGTGTCAGGGTGCTGCTTGCGGTACTCGTTGTGGTGATATTGACAGGCTTGCTGACCGGACGCTTAGCCTACTTACAGATCGTACAACACGACCTATACAGTACCCGCTCAGAAAAAAATCGCGTCCGTGTTGAGCCTCTCCCGCCAAACCGTGGGTTGATCTATGACCGCAATGGCGTGTTACTTGCCGAAAACCGCCCTACCTATAACCTGACCTTGGTGCGCGAACGGGTAGATAGCTTGGATGAAACGCTGGCGCTGTTAGTGGAGCTGCTAGACTTACCCCAAGACGATATTGAAGCCTTCAATGTGCGCTCGCGCCAGCGTCAGCGTCCATTCCAGCCCGCGCTTTTGATGAGCGATTTGAGTGAAGGTCAGATAGCACGTTTAGCGGTTAACCGTCACCGCCTACCGGGGGTTGAGGTTGAAGCGCAGCTGCTACGCTACTATCCCGATTCCGAAGTCATGGCGCATGCGCTGGGTTATGTCGGTCGTATCAATGCTGAAGAGATGAAAACATTGGATACGGGGCGCTATGCGGGCACGCACTTTATTGGTAAAACCGGGGTTGAGCGTTTTTACGAAGAAGAGCTGCATGGTCAGGCTGGCTTGCGCAAGGTAGAAACTAATGCCCGTGGGCGCGTACTGCGAGAGTTAGGGCGTACGGATCCGGTTCCTGGGGCCAATCTAACGCTAACGCTTGATAAGTCGATGCAGACGCTGGCTTACGAGCTGATGGATGGCAGACGAGGCTCTATCGTGGCTATCGTGCCTGCCACCGGTGAAATTCTTGCGATGGTGTCGACCCCTGGATTTGACAGCAATCAGTTTGTCACCGGTATTGATGTCGCCTCCTATCGTGGGTTGCAAGAAGATATCGACTTACCGCTCTTTAATCGCGCTATCCGTGGCCATTATCCGCCAGGCTCGACGATTAAGCCGTTCATTGCGTTAGCCGGGCTGGTAGAAGGCGCTATTACGCCAAATAGCACCATTAATGATCCCGGTTTTTACCAGTTACCAAACGACTCTCGCCGTTATCGCAACTGGTTGCGCTGGGGGCATGGCCGAGTTGATATGGAGCGCTCAATCGCTGTCTCCAACAATACCT
>SKHS01000207.1 GCA_007116835.1 Halomonas sp. | reverse complement strand
GAGGCTACAATCGCCCGCTCATAAGGCACCTCGGCTATTCGGGCGGCCGTCATCAGTGTCATCCCCACTGGGGGCGTTACGTTGGAAACGTTGAGCACCACGATCATTAAAATGGCGAAATGCAGCGGATCAAAACCAAGCTGAATCATGGCAGGCACAAGCACCGGTGCCACCACGACAAGTGCAGGCAACACATCCATTACCGTCCCAATGACCAACAGCAGCACGCATACCAGCATCAGTTGTAAGAAAGCAGAATCACTGAACGTGGTAATCAGTCCAGCGGCGTCCCTGGCAATGCCAGAGCGTGTGACAAACCAACCCAAGACCGCCGAGGTAGCCAGCAAGAAAAACACCACGCCAGAGAAGCGCACCGTCACGACCAGCGCGTCCCAGATTTTTCGCCAGGTGAGGTTTCGGTAAAACACCACGCCAATCACGATGGCATAGACTGCCGCAAAACCAGAAGCTTCGGTGATGGTGGTTAAGCCTGACAGAATGCCACCTAAAATAATCAGCGGAACCACCATAGCGGGCAGCGCGACAAAAAACGACATCATCGCGACTTTAAACGGCGTGGGAGCTTGCTTTGGATAACCGCGTTTCCAGGCTAAGAAAAAGCTCACTCCTAATAGCGCTAGCGCCATCAGCAGTCCAGGAACAATGCCGCCCGCGAAAAGATCGATCACCGAAATATCACGTAACAGCGTGGCATACACCACCATCACCACACTGGGCGGAATAATCGGCCCAATAATCGATGAGCAGGCTGTCACCGCTGCCGCATACTCGGCATCGTAGCCCTGCTTTTTCATCTCAGGAATCATGATTTTGCCAATTGCCACGGTATCGGTTACCGCGGCGCCGGTCAGCCCGGCAAAAAACACCGATACCGAAATATTGACGTGGGAAAGCGCGCCCCGCACGCGGCCAAACAACGAATTATTGAATGCAATCAGCTTGTGGGTTAACCCGCCCTGATTCATCAGTTCAGCGGTAAAAATAAAGTAAGGCACCGCAATTAACAGAAACCCCGACACCCCTGAAAACATTCGGTCGGCAATAATGCCGAGCATGCGCTCACCGCCCAGGGCGAAACCGCCTGCCAGCCCCGACATCGCCATCACAACGGCCACCGGTGCACCAATAAATAGCAATAGTACAAATACCAAGATAGCAGGCGTCATGAGCGAGTCTCCCCTTCAGCGCTCTCAAGAAGCTCGTCGATCACTTCGCGATCGCTCGTGAAGTGCTCAAGCAACGCAAAGCCATGCACCAAGTGCAGCAACATAATCACACCGCTAATGGGAACAACAATGGCGGTTACTTTGCTAGGAATACGGATTTGATCCGACACCATGTAAACCTGGGTCGCATTGGTGAAGTAGCCCCAGCCATACCAGGTGAGCATCAGTGCAAACAAGCCAATAATGGCTAGGCACATCACCGCCGCTATTTTCACCATGATTTTTGGCAGGCTACGCACTAACAGTGTCATCGCCACGTGCTCGCCATAGCGCAGTGAAATGGTCATAGAGAGAAAGCCTATCCACGGCAGAAATAGCCGAGCCAACGAGTAGGTCCAACTCAGTGTGCTGCCGGTAAACAGCTTATAAAGAAAAGCAGTAAAGGAAATGCCTAGCATTGATAAGATGCAGCCAACGCATACCACAATTGCCACCTGATTGACGTGATCGCTCAGGCGGCGTAATGGGAGTAAAACGCTCATCGTGATTCCTCACGCTGGGGTGCAGTGACTACCCCAGCGTTTATCCGTCGCTAAGTCTTACTGGCCGTAAATGCGCAGGTCATCGTCAGCAAGCTGCTGACCCACCCGCTCAACTTCGTCTAGCAGACCCTGAACACGGGCTTCATCCATACCAAAGTCGTTGACGATCCATTCTTGCCAAGCGGGGCGCGCCACCTCTGCCATCCGCTCACGCTCGGCATCGGGCATTAGGTAGCAGGCTTCGAAACGTTCACAGGACGCCACCCAGCTCGCGGTGGCAAGCGCACCCGACATACCGTGGCTTAGCTGAATGGCTTCTCGGGCAGAGCTGATCAGCGCCTGCTGGTGCTCTTCGGGTAATGACTGATACCAGGACTCGCTAACTACCCAGGGAGCACTGTTGTAGACATGGCCGGTCAGCGTGGTGTAATCGGTCACTGCATCAAAGTTGAACGTGGTGTTCAGCACAGGAGCATTGAACTGGCCATCGGCAAGGCCGGTTTCCAGCGCCGTAATCAGCTCGCCCCAAGGCAGCGGTGTAGCAGACGCACCAAGCGAGCGCATGATGGCGACGTGGGCGGGGTTCTCTTCGGTACGGATATTGAGCCCTTCTAGATCTTCCATGGTCTCAATCAAACGCACGTTATTGGTGAAGGCAACAAAGCCACCGCCATCATCAAAGGTGCCTAAGTAGCGCATATTGGCAGCATCAACGGTGCCAGACATAAAGTCTGCAAACCATTCGCTGTCAAAGAAGCTCCACGCCTGACGCCAGCTGGTAAACAAAAACGGAGCCGTTACCGCTTGGTAATCTTGATAGAATGACGACATTGCGCCCGCTGACATAATGGTCGACTGAAGGGTACGCCCGCCCTGCACCTCTGAGCCATTTTCCACTTCCGACCCTAGCTGGCCACCGCCAAAGATCGTCACTTCAAGGTCACCATCGGTGCGCGCTTCTACAAGGTTTTTGAAGTGCACCAGTGCCGGATAGATTTCATTATTGCGCATATCTTCAGGCAGCTGCGTGGCGATGACCATTTCATAAGACTGCGCTTGCGCATTAGCACTGGCGATGGCCAACGGTAGTGCGGCCATAGCAGCCATTAGAAAAGCGTGTGTAGATTTCATAACTGACCTCGTTTTGATTATTGGCTGGTTTGCGTTATGGCTGGCGTTTCCACGAGTTACTTTTGCGTTTCGTTATTATTGTTGCCGTTCACGGCTTCCCACACCTCAATAGCGGCTGCTAAGTCTTCAAGCGATGCGCCCACTGATTTAAACAGCGTGATCGCATCTGCAGAGCAACGACCCGGCTTCGTTTCTGCAAGCACCTCGGCGAGCTCTGCCTTGATCTCATCAAAACGGAACGCACCTTCGTCAATCGCCTGTAGAATATCGCCAGCTTCACCCTTAGCGCCTGCGTAGGTATCCACAAACACATCAGCTCGGCGTAGGCACTCAGCGTCGGTCTCGCGCATTTGGGGGCGGAAAGCACCGATAAGGTCGACGTGGGTGCCTGGTGTTAACCACTCGCCTTTAATTAAAGGCGTGGTGGAAAGCGTGACACAGCTGATGATGTCGGCCTGGGCAACGGCGTCTTGCAAATCGCCAACGGCTTGGGTATCGAAACGGTCGGCATAGGTCTCGGCAATAGCAGTGGCTTTCTTAGCATTTCTGCCCCACACCAACACGCGCTTTATCGGGCGCACGCTGGCATGGGCTTCGATGACCATGGGTGCTAACTTACCGGTGCCTACCACCAGCAGGGTTTCTGCTGTTTCGTTGGCCAATACCTGTGCAGCCAAAGCAGAGGCAGCCGCCGTACGCCGCCGGGTCAGTTCACTGCCATCAATGCAGGCCAGCGGTTGACCATGCTTCCCTTCGCTGAGTAAATAAAGCCCAGAAATAGCGGGTAGGTTGTGCTGGGCGTTTTGCGGAAAAACGTTGACCATTTTGACGCCGATATAGCCTGCCGCTTCCCAGGCAGGCATCAGCAGCATAGTGGCTTCGCCGTCAGGGCGATGCATCGCGTGATGATGGCGTGGCGGAGATTCAACGCCGTTCACAAAGGTAGCGTGTAGCCGCTTAATCAAACCTTCCCAGGTTAGATAGCGCTCCACTTCCGCCGCAGACACAACCTGCATATCAAGCCTCCGGCAGCGCGGCGACGACCATGATTTCCACTTTCCATTCCGGCTTAGCAAGCTTGGCTTCAATGGCTGCACGCACCGGCGGACGCCCTGGCACAACCCAAGCGTCCCAAGCGGCATTCATTTGATCAAATTCGGCCATACTGGTGACCCAAATCTGAGCCGAGATAAGCTGCTCTTTCGAGGTGCCAGCCTGGGCAAGCAGCTGATCAATGCGCGCCAGTACCTGCTCGGTCTGGCCACGCATATCAGCCGTCGCATCGCTAGGCACTTGACCGGCGAGATACACGGTGCCGTTATGCACCGCGACTTGGCTCATACGGGTATTACTGTCTTGATAGGTAACGCTCATGGTGTCTCTCCAAGGAAGGTAGGGTTCCTCTTGAGATTACGACGATGAGGCGTGATGCGCTTGCCCGAAACTCTGCAACATTTGCCCGTAAGTATTGAAACTCTGTCAGCCTTGAAACTCTGTCAGCCTTGAAACTCTGTCAGCCTTGAAACTCTGTCAGTTTTAAAACTCTGTCAGCGTTAACACATAGCGGGCCATGGGCGTTGCAATGACGGCTAACGATCGGAGGAGGGAGCAATTTCAAAGTAGCGCCGGTAAGCGCGTGAAAAACTGCCTTGGTCGCGAAAACCGACCAGCATAGCAATATGACCTAGGCTTAGCGTGCTGTGGCGAACCAGGGTACGCGCGTGCTCAAGCCGCCTGCGCTGCACATATGCTAAGGGTGTCACCCCGGTTAGCTCTCGAAAGCAGGCATGAAAATGGCCTGGGCTGAGCGCACATAACGCGGCTAATTGCTCAACCCGAATATCGTCCGCTAAGTGCTGATCCAGCCATGCATCCAGGCGTTCTAGATCCAGCCGTTCACTAATACAGCGAGCGCCAATTTTATCGGCGACCTGCTTAGGCTCATCTTGAAGGTACATATACAGCGCCCGCAGCAGCAGCACGGCAATTTCATTTTGCAGCGCAGGACACTGCTCCAGCTGATGCGCCAGCGCATGGGTAAGCTGATTAAGTGCCGGGGGCACGGTGAAAAAACGCGGCCTATCGAACAACCGCTCAATTTCACTGCCTTTCTCTAGAACCGCCAGGTGCTTAACAGGAATATCCAACACCAGCGTGCGATTGCTACCATCGCCTTGGTACTCATGGTGACGGGACGACGGAATCAAGCAGCCACGACGTGCCGTAACGCGCTCGCTGTGCCCTTCCATCGCCAGTTCCGTCACGCCACACGTTGCCAGAATTAACTGGTGAAAGTCGTGGGCGTGGGACACCTGCTCAGGGGCTAAATTACGATTATGCAGCTCAAACTGACCCATGGACATACCGTTCGGTGTGACGTTAACAGCGCCACTATAAAACGGCTGCCCATGGAAAAGCGAGAAAGCATCAACGCTTTCTTTTCAGGAAAAACAGCTGTGCAAACAACGCCATTCATACGCGAATGGCGTCAGCTGGGCGGGCCGCCCCCCTGATACGGACGTTAAGCAAACGTATTGTAATTGGTGTTCCAATTAACGTTATCAAAGTCGCCCAGATTAATATTTTCAAACGTTGCCAGCGTATCAGCGTCAAACGTACTGTTTGAAAGTGCTTCAATACGCTGTAGCAAGGCATCATCGTCGATGTCTGGCGTATTGCCATCGCCTGCTAAGAGATATACCACGTCGCCGGTTTCAAGGCCCAGTTGATCAAACCAATCAACGCCGCTTTCGAACTCAGCGGTGGTGAACACGACAAACGCGTCATTGACGTCTAGTGCCTGCACCTCACCACTGATGACCAACCCAGAGCCATCGCCGCGCAGCGCAGCAAACTCTTCGGCGGTCAAATCAACGCGCAGCTCATCGGCACCTGGCACATCACCAACACGGAAGTCAGTAATGCTCATCACCTCGCCATCGGGCTGGCCATTCACCGTATAAGTCTTGGCCAGTTGGTCAACGCTGCCACCGGCTTCAGCACCCGGTTGGTGCTCGTAGCCATTAACCGTAAAGGCAATATTCAGATCCTGCTCATCGTCACTGTCGAGCGGATCATCGATAATCACGATGCTTGCAGCATCATCGATCAGAAACTCAGCAGGCACATCCCCATTGTCCGCCACATTAAGGGTATAGATATTATGGTAGGTGTCTTGCACCACCCATGAGGTAAGAGAG
>SKHS01000123.1 GCA_007116835.1 Halomonas sp. | reverse complement strand
TGTTAGTCTCAAATACTCAAAATCCTCTTCGTTTTATTTGAACACAAAAAAAGATTTCTTTACTGCCAATCAAGAGCTTCTTGAAAAATCAATAAAACAAAATACCCTATACGCAAGTCAACCCAAACGAGATTTATGTAAGGTTTGCGAATCTCCGCTTCCAAACTCATTAGACTTTCATTCGCACGGTGTTGACTATGTTTTCTGTTCCAAATGCTCTCACTTAAACGGCAAGTTTGAAGATACTCAAGATTTCATTGAGAAACTTTACATTTTAGACGCTGGCAGCGATTACTCAAATAACTACATTGATAAAGATTTTCACAAAAGAACTACTGATATTTATATCCCAAAAGTTGATTTCCTTATAGCAAGTCTACCGCCTAAAAAATATGAAATATTAGATGTCGGCTGTGGCAGCGGATATTTTGTTTTGGCAGCATTGCTAAGAAACTTAAGCGCCACAGGATTAGATGTAAGCAAGACTATGGTCGATTTTGGAAATAATCAAATCTCACATCATTCAAATATAGAGCCTCTTAGCTTCGAAAACGAACAAGGTTTTTATAACTCAATAATAAAAAGTAACGCAAATGTGATTTCAGCAATAGGAGTCTTTGAGCATTTGCGAGAGCCTCGCAAGTTTTTTGAGGCCTTCAAAAAAAGCAACGCTCAATATCTTTATTACTCAGTGCCTATGTTTTCATTTTCTGTTATTTTAGAAAATATATTCACAGAAGTTTTCCCTCGTCAGTTGTCAGGCGGCCATACGCACTTGTTCACAGAAAACTCGATCAAAGAAATGAACGAACTAATCGGCGTCAAATCATTAGCTGAATGGCGATTCGGAACTGATGCGATGGATTTATACCGACAAACACTTACGACACTACAAAAGAACAAATCTTCGCAAAAGCTAATGGATTACTTACATACAGGATTTGGACAAAAAATAGATGAGATTCAGTCTATTTTTGATAGAAATCACTTTTGCTCAGAAATCCATTGTGTAGCTGAAAAAATCTAAACCAACTCCACCGCAGCCTTAACAACACTGGGCCGTAAATCAATATACCGCTGTGTTGTCGCTAACTGGCTGTGCCCCGCAATCGCCATCAGCACACGCACACTCACTCCTTTATCTGCCAACGCAGTTAAACCACTGCGTCTGCCCGAATGTGATGATGCGTTTGCGATGCCCGCTTTTTGATAGAAGCTGTTGATGATGTGTGTCAGCGTGTTTGCTGTAAAACCTTCACTGCGCTGTGTGTAAAAAAGTTTCTGCGCTTTGTGTTTCGGTTTGTGTGCTGCCACATACGCTGCCAACTCCGCACGCATACGCTCGTTAAACCAAATGCGTCTGCTCTTTTCACCCTTCGTCTGTGTTGCCGCCAGCACAGTCTCACTTAATATCTGTCCGTTGCTGTCCAACACATCACAGTAGCGCAGCGCTGCCACTTCGCCCACACGCAGCATTGACCAGTGTGTCAGCAGCAGCATCACTCTGTTGCGTTGATAGTGTCTGCGTGTTTTTAAGTAGTCCAACACCCGCTGTAGCTGTTGCGTGTCTAATGTTGCTGCTTGCGCCATTGTGCTGCTCCTGTTTGCGTTTGAACATTGTTTGCTGCGTATAGTGTGTTTTCTTTTCATCGTTTTTCCTACCTATTTTTGACACGCAAAAGCCTTCCATAAATCAACGACTTACAGCATTTGAACAGTTTTTGCGTATTTCCTGTTCATATGTATTTACCGCTGCTTTGCTCGTGCTGTACGTATGTTCGTAGTCAATAAGCCACATTTATCGACGCTTTAAAACGCCCTACACGCTGCGTTTTTTGATGCTGTGCTGTGTTGCTATTCGCACAGCCAAAAAAAAGCGCATAGAAGCGTTTTGAGTGCTTGCTATGCGCTGTGCGTTTTGCTGTTTGTTCTGCTGTGTATGTGCTCAGCCAATTTTCATCTTTAGCCCACAAAAATCCACCGTGCGTTTTTCAGCGTCTGCCTGTTTTTCTGCCACGTGTTGATTTATGACCCCTACTGTGTGTTTCTGCGTGTGTTCTCTGTGTCATCACTGTTCGTTTGTTCATCGTGTCGTTCTTTGTCGGATTTTGTTCGTTGTGTTTTTCATCACAGTGTTTGACTTTGTTTGAAAATGTCTCGAACACACTCATACAACTAACCACCGCTTCACAGTGTCAGTATCCCTCTTGTCTTGTTGTCTCTCTATTTGTGTAATCAACGCTTCGTCAAATCACACGCTTGCCTAATGTGTTGTTCGCCTGTTAAGTGCGCTGTAGTAAGTGTTCGGGTATTTGTGTGTTGCTGTAGTCGATGACGTCTATGTTGCCTGTTCGCCCTGCGTGTGACTCTTTACCTATGTAGTCCATCCATCTGTGTTCTGTTCCCTGTGTCAGCCTATCCACTTTTACGTCAGCTGTGCCTACGTCTGTTGCTGCCCATATTTGCCTAATGCCGTCTTCTATCAGCCTGCGTGTTTGTTCGTTTGCTGTGTGCCCTGTGTTGCCTAGTGCCACGTGTATGTGTAGCGTTCTGTTTAAGTCGTAGCTGTTTGTCGTGCCCTCTATAGCCGCAACAAATATCGGCAGATACCTGTTGTTGCGCTTGTAGCCGTTGCCTGTCAGTAGCCTGTTTAACCTGTTGCGCAGCTGCCTCAAACTTCCCTGCGTCCTGTACAGCCTGTCTTCCATTGTTTTTGCCTTAATGCCACACGTGCGCAAACTGGTTTGTAGCGTGACGGCGTAAT
This sequence comes from Halomonas sp., assembly GCA_007116835.1. Taxonomy (GTDB): domain Bacteria; phylum Pseudomonadota; class Gammaproteobacteria; order Pseudomonadales; family Halomonadaceae; genus Vreelandella. The sequence continues at coordinate 3,337 of SKHS01000123.1, read as the reverse complement.
CGCAGTGCTGTGCGATGTGCTGTAAATAGCCCTGCTGCGCTGCTGCGTAGGCTGCTTTGTTGTGTGCTGTATGTGATGTATTCATACAGTTATTTAGCTTTGAACAGAAAAACCAATATTTTTTTACCTGTCCTGTTCATAGCCCTGTTTTCTTGCCTAAACCCGTTGTCCTACGTGCTTGTCAGAACATATCGTGCTGTTTGTCGTTTTGAACGACACCTTCTCAACACAGCACAAAAGGAACTCAAAATGACCCTCGCACAACTCAAACTCACAGCCGCCAAAAAACCCACGCACATCAGCCCTGCTCTGCTGCGTCGTCATAAGTTGCTGCGCAGAATCGATGAACAAATCGCATTCATCACAGCACAACAAAACGGCACTACCTACACTGCTACACGCTTGCGCAGCTACACGGACGCAGAAACCGGACTGCGTAAAACTGTCGAAGTTCCTAAAGTTGTCAAAGCTTGGACATTTGTTGCGGACAACGGCAAACTGTGTGTCCAAATCAAATACGGCTCACGTGTGCTGGAGTTAGCACGAGGCAAAGCTGCCGTCGAAGTCAGCAGCGCCAAAGAACTTGTATCGACATTTGAGTTGATTAAACAGGCTGTTATGAACGGCGAACTCGATGCGCATTTAGATGCTGCCAGTGTTGCGCTACGCAAAGGTTTTACAAACGATTAAATACTGCTACACACGAGGAGCAGCACAGTGCGTATCGCAGAAGTCGTCAGCCAACAAAACAATCATCTCAACGCCGACACCCAGCGTGTCAAAGCGCAACAGAGTGCTGCCAAAGCTGCCACAAAATCTGCTCGCCGTGCTGCTCTACAACTCAAACTGCGCAAAACGCAGCAGCAGTTGTCACAACTTGCCACTCAGTAAAACCCGTCGTTTGGCGCTAAAGAGCGGTTTTTTGGTGATTAAACCAGCGTCTATAAACACGACGCTTGAACGCACGACAGGCATAGTAAAAATACTTTCCTCCGCCCCTGTTGCGTCTCACTTGCTGCGCATCACTTTTTGCGCTTTTTCTTGCTCGTGTAAATCTCATCCACTACACCACCCGCATCAATCAGCCTGCGTGTTTCTTCACCACGCAACTGGTCAATTGCTTTGATGACTTGTAAATGACTGTAGTGTTTTTCTATCATCAGCACACTTGTTCCCATCTGCTTTGACAACGTGTGTATCGGCACTTTGTCATTTGTCAGCGCCAACGTCGCATACGTGTGCCGCAAACTGTAAAACACACGCTTCTGTCCGCTGCTTGGATCTTCTAATAAGTTGTGTTCAGTCAAATAGTTCTCAAACATCTTTTGCCAACTTGTCGGCGCTTGCTTGTCACGTGTTCGAAACACATAGTCTTTGTTCGTCGGCAATGTCAGCTGCTTGAACGGCTCAGTAATGTCGTCGTCAATCTCGTAGTTGCGCTTTGCTATGCGTTCCAACGCTTTAACCGTTCGCAGCATAGCAACAATAGTGCGTGTGCCTGTTTTTCCGCTTATCGTTAGTTCCAAACTTCTGTTTAAGTTTGACAGCGTTATCTCTTCGTGTCCGTCGTCTGTGTTGTCAATCACACCTGTTTTTATTGTGATTGGTTTCATCACAAACTTTATTTGCTTCCACTTTAAGTTCAGCAACTCGTCGCCTGGCCTTGCGCCTGTGTCAAGCAATACGTCAACGTAGTCGCGCAGCAACGTTCGCATTTCTTTACTCTTTGCGTTTCGCGCTCTTTCAATCCATTCGTCAAAGCTTCCAACTAACGCACGTATTTCAGCCATATCAAAAGCAGGCCTTCTATCACTTGCTTTTCCTTTAGCTTCAAGTTTTGGGCGATTTGCTTCTGTTAAAAAGTTGCGTATGACTGCTTCGTCAAACACTCTGTTTAACGCAGCGTTGTGCGTCAGCATAGTGCTTTGACTTGGCGCTTTGCCCATTTGTTCAATGCGCTTGGCGTCCAACTCGTCTAACGCTGTGTAATCAATGTTTGTAATGCTACGTTTGCCTAACGCAGGTATCAAATATTCTTCAATCACACGTATGTAGTCTGCGTATGACACTTTGCCATTGCCGCTTCGTATTTCGTGTTCCATACGTTCAACAGCAAGTTTGGCAACGTCTCTAAACTTGCGTGTGATTACAGGCAAGTTAGAACGCTTGCGTATTTCAGCTTCAATACGCAACTCGTTTGCTTTTGTCTTTGCTTTTTTTAAGTCGCGTTCTTTTGTTGACGCACGTTGCCAAATGCCGTCAACCTTAAAACGACATTGCCAAATGTTGCTGCGTTCACGTCTGTAAACAATCAACTCTCTGTCTAACAGCGTGTGCGTTGTTTCATTCTTTTCAGCCATAGCAACACTTTAATGTCAGCAAGTTAAAAGAGCAACGAAGTGAGTGTGTAAGCAGCAGATAAAAAAATGAGACTGCCATTACAGCAGTCTCATTTAAGTTTTGGTGGGCCCAACAGGACTTGAACCTGTGACCAAAGAATTATGAGTTCTCTGCTCTAACCAACTGAGCTATGGGCCCTATAACTTTTACAACTTATTTTTTCACAACTTAGTGCTTAGCTGCTGACTATACATAGTGTAGAAACAGCAAAAAAAACACTAAAAACAACGTCCAAAGTGTGTGAGCGGTGTGTAAGCAAAATACAGCACCAAAAACACGCTACAAGCCGCTATTTTACTGGGTTCCTGCCCAACAGCTTACCAGAGTGATTGGATTATGAGAGCAGACACTCAAACAAAACCCAGCATTTATGCGCCCTACAGCGTGATAAATTTTGGTGTGTAGCAAAGTGTGTAAGAAATAAAACGGATCAGCGTTTACCGTTTTTTCTTATGACAACCAAGCTGTTATCGCCTAACAGTGTAGACGGTCTATACAAACACACATACTCAACTGTGTAGTCTTTGTTTTGAAAAAATTCTTTATACCGCAGTAAGTCTGCTGGCCCAACATCTTCTATGACATAGATCCCGTTTTGAGCCAGTCGATCTATCGAATGTAAAAATAAAGTCGATCCAGCTTCAAAAGTATGTAAGCCATCGTCCACCATAAAATCGAACTCGCTCGTATCTACAATCCGCCAAAAGCTTTTTATAGCATCGGGATTGAGTTGATCAATATAGAAAGTCTTAATGCGATCCTCTTCGAACAATACATCTCTGTCGATATCGGCACCGTAAATCATCGCATTCGGAAAAAAATCTCTCCATACCCGCAACGAAGCGCCGGGCTTTCCTGAAATGCCCATAGAAGACGGCAGTTCTGGATTGTTTGTTCCAAGCCCACACTCAAATACATTACGGACACCATCACGACA
>SKHS01000064.1 GCA_007116835.1 Halomonas sp. | reverse complement strand
TAGGCTGCCCAACTGACTAACCGCAATCAGCATACCTGAGGCGGTCAAAAAACCGGAAATGACTGGGTGGCTTAAAAAGTTGCTAAAAAAGCCCATTTTTAACGCGCCCATCGCAACTAACAGCCCCCCAGATAGCAGCGAAAGTACCAGCGCCGCTTGCAGGTAATCAGAGCTGCCGGGAACCGCTACCGACGAGAGTGCAGCCCCGGTCATTAAGGCAATAATTGCCACCGGCCCCACGGCCAGAGTGCGGCTGGTACCTAATAAGGTATACATTAGCTGCGGCAAAATGCTGGCATACAAACCAACAACGGCAGGTAATCCCGCTAGTAGGGCATAGGCCAGCGACTGCGGAATAACCATTACCGTAACGATTAATCCAGCCAACACATCGGCGCCAAGCAGGCGCTTATGGTAGTGGGGCAACCACGTGAGAATAGGAAAATAGCGCTTAAACATAAGCTCCTGGCGTCAGCCTCATCTTCTTAAAATATTTGCAGCCCCCAGTTTAACGCGTTGTATGGCGACTAACGGCCTTGCTTTTACACCTATCCTCATAAAAGACAGGGTTTTCTCCCCCGAAAGTGCTACTTCATTCATTAGCATAACCCGTTAAGCTGATTAGCAAGTGGCGACTGGCTCCTTCAGTCACTATTGACTCACTGCTCAATAACGCCAAATAAAAAAGAGTATCCCTACATGCAACTACTTCGGCTGTTAGTGTCTCTGGCAGTGCTAGGCGTTTCCGCCTGGATGATTTCTCAATCTGGTGCGCTTGCTTACCTTGCGCTACTTCTGGCTAGCTTGGTTGGGGCGAATTTGATGCTCCAGGCACTCAACGCGGTCTATGCGGCAGATCAAGCACGATTGATGAGACCTATTCACGGTGTCAAAGCCATGCGTGACTATGGATCGCTGCGCGCCATGGCTTATCGGCTGATGAACCGCGCCAGCAGCACCGCCATTGCGTCGGCAGAAGTGTCGCACTATGCCGATCTGATGGCCCACCGCCTTGCCAAGCAGGAGACCATGGCCAGCGACGCTTCCTCCAGTACCAGTGCTATTAATGCGGCCATTATGCAGGTAAGTGCCAGTGCGTCCCAGGTGGCAGCACTTGCCGAGAGTGCTCGCCAGGCAAGTCATCACAATCATGCTGAGTTGGCTGATATTATCAGCGATATGAGTGATGTTGCGGAGCGCTCTGACCAGGCACTTGAGATGCTGACTGCATTAAACGATAAAATCGAGCGCGTGCGTAATGTCACCTCGATGATTGAGGATATTGCCGAACAAACCCACCTGTTATCACTCAACGCTTCCATTGAGGCAGCACGAGCCGGAGAGCATGGGCGAGGCTTTGCCGTTGTGGCAGGAGAAGTGCGCAATTTAGCACTAAAAACATCGACGGCGACCCAAAGTGTTGATGAGCTGGTAAAAGATATGCATCAAAGTGGTCAGAGTGTGGTTAGCACTATGGGAACGTTGATGAACCGTATCCGAGAGCGTTCCCAAGGAATGCAGCAGGTTGGCGTTAGCCTAGCCACTATTACTGGGCAGTTCGATAACGTCGAGCAGGAAATTACCAGTGTCGCAGAAGCAATGGAAAGTACGAAAGCGCATAGCCAAACGGTTGCCGATAGCTTACGCCAGCTTGAAGATGACGTAGATGAGGGCAACCGCGATATGCACGATTTAGCCCAACAAGCACGCGCCTTAATGGAAGCCGCTGAAGGAGTGGATGGCGAGTTGGCACAGCAGCGCCTTCAGGGGCGTCATCAACACGTTTTTAGTGTGGCGCGCCAAGTTGCTGACCGGATCGGAAAACGATTTGAAAAAGCTATCGCCACAGGCGAATTGTCAGAAACAGCGCTGTTTCAGCCTGATTACGTGACCATGCCAGGAACACAGCCGCCGCTTTACCACACTGGTTTCGATGCATTCACCGACCAACAGCTACCCGGCTTGCAGGAGCCTTTGCTAACAGAGCACGGCCTGAGCTATGCCATTGCCTGTGATCGCAACGGCTATGTGCCTACCCATAACGCTGCTGTTAGCCGCGTGCCTACCGGTGATTATAAACACGACCTAGCGTATTGCCGAAGTAAGCGTATCTTTGACGATCCCACTGGTAGCCGTTGTGGCGCTCATGAGCAACCCTTGCTGCTGCAGACCTACAAACGCGACACTGGCGAGATCATGCATGATCTTTCGGTGCCAATTTATATTAATGGCAGGCATTGGGGCGGGTTTCGCGTGGGCTACCAGCCTGAAAAAGCCAGCCAGACCCCGCTGATGGCCATTGAGAAGCAACAACAGCAACAACAGCAGGCTCCAGCCTCAGAGGGCTGTCGTTTGGCGCGGGCGTGATCGCCAAGAAGACCACGAATATAGCGCTAAGCCTGTCCAAATCATCACAAAGGTTGCCAGCTGAACAATGCCCAGTGGCTCGCCAAAAATGATGATCGCAATTAGAAATTGGATACTGGGGTTGATGTACATTAAAAAACCGAGTGTGGCGAGACGTAAACGTCTCGCGGCACCGGCAAAGGCCATCAGCGGCAGTGCTGTTAGCACACCGCTGACGATTAACAGGGCGCTCATCGGCACATCATGGATAAAGTGGGACTCTCCCTGCCAACTTAGCCACGTGAGCGCCATCAATGCCAAGGGAAACAGTAGCAAGGTTTCCACAAACAGGCCCGACAGGCCATCAAGCGGGACTTGCTTACGAAACAGCCCATAGCTGCCAAAGCTAAGTGCCAATAGCAGACTAATCCAGGGTAGCTCGCCGAGTATGGCAAACTGTATGGCAATGGCTAAGCTTGCCAAGCCAAGGGCAACTAGCTGAAGACGTGCCATCACTTCACGCAGCACCAGCATTCCCAGGGCCACGTTGACCAGCGGGGTTAAAAAATAGCCTAGACTGGCTTGTAACACCTGCTTGCTTTCGACAGCGTAAATGTACAGACCCCAGTTAAACGCAATCAGCAAAGCGCAGGCGAGTACGCGTCCCAAACGTTTAGGCTCAACAAGTGCTGCGACTACCGGCTGCCATCGGCGTAGAAGGCTGATTAGACCCACCAAAAACAGGCACGACCACAAAATCCGGTGAGTCAAGACCTCAAAGGCGGGAACGCCTTCAAATAGGGCGAAAAAGAGCGGGAAGCAGCCCCACATCGTGTAGGCGGTTAAGCCGAACATGACGCCCTTGACCGCTTCAGGGTCCCTTGATGCGGGTAAAAGCATAGCAGCCTCATTAATTAAAAATGTTAATCTAGCACATAATTGACGAATACACTGATGCAAAGGAGACGTGGCATGAGCCAACTGAAAACGAGCCTGGTACAGTGCGATCTGCGCTGGGAAGATCCCCAAGCCAACCACGCGCATCTTGAACAACTATTAGGTGATTTAGATAGTCGCGAGACCGATTTGATTGTGTTGCCAGAAATGTTTGCCACTGGCTTTACTATGAATTCACGGGAAATGGCCCAGCCCATGGCAGCAAGCCAGAGCGTTGCCTGGTTGCAGGCTCAGGCAAAAGCGAGGGGCTGTGTAATCACTGGCAGCGTCGCGATTATAGATCAGGGTGAGTACTTCAACCGTATGGTATGGGCTACTCCTGACGGGAACCTGGAGTACTATGATAAGCGTCATTTGTTTCGTATGGCCGGAGAACATGAGCGCTACGGCATGGGTAGCAGCCGGAAAATTGTTGAGCTCAAAGGCTTTAAGCTAATGCTGAGCGTGTGTTATGACCTGAGATTTCCCGTATGGATGCGCCAACAGCCAGCAGAAGGTGAGCATTTCGAGTATGATGCGATGTTGTGTGTGGCGAATTGGCCCGCACCCCGACGCCAACCATGGCGCACGCTGTTACAAGCGCGAGCGGTGGAAAACCTAGCGTACGTCGTAGGGGTTAACCGCGTCGGTGAAGATGCCAAAGGGCTCGCCTACAGCGGCGACTCTATGCTGGTCGATTTCAAAGGGGAACCGCTGATCGACCATCCTGAAAACGCTCCGTTTATTGAAACGGGGACGCTAGATAAAACGGACTTAGATGCTTTTCGTGAAAAATTTCCTGCCTGGCAAGATGCCGACCGCTTTTCGCTACTGCCAGGAGTCGGCCAATAATGCGCCTTGATCGCTTTTTAAGTGAGACAACCCCGTTAACACGTAGCTTAGCAAAGCGTGCGCTAAAAAATGGCGAAGTGACACTAAACGGTGAGCTTATCAAGCAGTCGGCTACGCAAGTAGATACCGAACATGATGAGATAAAACTCAATGGGGAAACGCTGGCACTAGTAGGGTTGCGTTACCTGATAATGCACAAACCGGTAGATGTCGAGTGTACTGCTCGGCGTGGGCTTTATCCGCGTGTCATTGACCTAATCGATCTCCCCAAGGCCGAGCGGCTCCAGCCAGTAGGGCGGCTGGACGTAGACACTACCGGTCTACTGCTGCTCACCGATGATGGCCAATGGTCACACCGTGTCACGTCTCCGCGTCATCGCTGTGCCAAGGTCTATATCGCTGAGTTGGCTGAGCCCATGGAGGGAGACGCTGCTCAGTGGGCAATCAATCAGGCGGCGGAAGGTATTATGCTAGACGGTGAAGAAACACCCACCCAGCCCGCCACGCTGCGCTTTATTACTCCCTTGCAAGCGGAACTGACCATTACCGAGGGGCGTTACCATCAGGTGAAGCGCATGTTTGTCGCCTTAGGTAATCACGTGAATTCGCTACATCGCCACTCAATTGGCGACGTTGTGCTGCCAGATGACCTAGCTCCAGGGGAGTGGCGAGAGCTAACCCCAGAAGAGGTCGCCAGTTTCTAGCATTCAACCGTAGAAATAGTAGCGTATTTTGTTGCCCCGACACCGACTAACGACGGTAAAGGGGCATTTTTATAACGGCATCAAATTTTATACCGTTATCTTGCTGTGTTAAAAAGCACCCTGCATCTCTGACCGTGACAATACAAGAAACACCTGTTTAGCAAAGCATCAGTGCAGGTGGGCGGCTTCTATAAGTGCCTTGGTATAACTATGCTGGGGGTTAGACAGTACCTCAAGACAGCTCCCTTGTTCGATAACCTCACCATCTTTTAACACCATCACTCTGTGTGCCATGGCGCGAACGACGGCAAGGTCATGGCTAATAAACAAATAGCTTAACTGACGGCGCGCCTGAAGCTCACGCAGTAGCGTCACCAGCTGTTTTTGCACGGTTCGATCAAGTGCTGACGTAGGTTCATCAAGCACGAGTAGCTCAGGCTCTAAAATAATAGCGCGTGCCACGGCGATGCGCTGGCGCTGTCCACCAGAAAATTCATGGGGATAGCGCGCCGCACAGCTGTCAGGTAAGCCGACTTCTAGCAGCGTTTTATGCACCCGCTCAGTGACTTCAGCAGATGATAGCTTGGGATAATGAAAGCACAAGCCTTCGCTGATAATGTCAAAGACCGGCATACGTGGTGAAAGAGCACCGTAAGGATCCTGGAATACCATTTGCAGCCGGTGCCGTTGGCGACGTAGCGCATCGCCTGTTAACTGGCTTAACGTCGCGTCACCTAAGGTAACGTCTCCTTGGCTAGGCACCAAGCGCATGATCGCCGAGGCAAGGGTGGTTTTGCCTGAGCCTGATTCCCCAACAATGCCCAGGGTTTCGCCGGGTGCGATGCTTAAGTCGGTGGCCTTCAATGCTTCAAAAGGTGGGGGTTGACGTTTAAAAAGGCCGGTTTTAGGGCGTTTAAAGCTTACGCTCAGCTGGCGTGCCGTCAATAATGGCGTGGTATTGGCTGGCGCAGCAGGTCGGCCTTCCGGTTCTGCTGCCAGCAATGCTTTGGTGTAGTCGCTCGTTGGGTTGCTAAAGACATCGGCAACGCTGCCCGCTTCCTGCACTTTTCCTTGATACATCACACACACGCGATCCGCGTGTCGGCGAACTAAGTTCAGGTCATGGCTTATAAATAAAACGCCCATCCCATACTCATCGCGTAGCTCTTTCAACAGCGCCAGAATGTCTTGTTGTACCGTCACATCGAGTGCAGTAGTCGGTTCATCAGCAATCAGCAGTGCTGGATTGTTGGCAATTGCCATGGC
>SKHS01000039.1 GCA_007116835.1 Halomonas sp. | reverse complement strand
TGAGGGCCGACTCCACCGCCTCGGAGCCGCTGGAGATGAAAAACACCTTGCCGAGTTCACCCTCAAATAGCTCGACCAGCCGATGACCAAGCGCAACGGCGGGGGCGCTTTCAAACTGGGTGCGGTAGGTGAAGGCAACCTTGTCCATTTGGGCGAGCATGGCGTCACGAATATCCTGACGGCCATGACCAAGGTTGCAAGAGATGGCCCCGGAACAGCCATCCAGATAATCTTTGCCCTGGGTGTCCCAGAGCATGACGCCATCAGCGTGGCTGACTTCCGGCAGGGCAGGACCTGTCTGGTAGAACAGCGGAGAGTCGGTCATCACGTTTTCCGTTTTTATAGTCGGTTGAAAAATCTCCCTTGCAGTCTAGGTAGGCTTGTTACTATATTTCAATATATGATCGTTTTTTGAATATCAATGAGTAAAAGTCATGCCTGAAGTTACCATTAACTCGTTGAAAGCATTAGCAACTTTCAAGACGCTGTATGAAGTAGGCAGCGCCTCAGGGACGGCACGCCTGCTTGGCATGACGCAATCAGGCGTGAGTCGTTCGCTGGCGCAGTTGGAAGAGAATCTGGGGATTCAGCTCTTTCTACGAGAAAAAAACCGCTTATTAGCAACACCTGAAGCACGAGAGTTGTACGATGAGATTCTCAGGCTGATGGGCAATATTGAAGAGCTGCGCCATAGCGTGCTGGCGCTTAAGGAGTTCGGCACATCACGCTTAAGAATCGCGGCGATTCCTGGGCTATGTTTTGGCTTTGTGCCTCAGGTAGTGGCTGCGTTACTGGCTGAAAATAGCCGAATAAGTATTAGTCTGGATATGATGTCGAGCCACGATGTGCAGACGGCGGTGGAATCAAGCCATGCGGATATCGGTTTTATCACATTGCCGGCGACCTCCCCTCAGCTCTTAACAGAAACGCTGCTGATGACAGAAGCGGTGGCGTTGGTGCCCGAAAAGCTTGAATTAGCCACGCGTGACGTTGTCGACGTCGGTGATTTACGCGGTCAACATTTAGTGATTAGCAACCAACCTAGCGTCAGTACGAATCCGCTGCTGGAGCTGGTAGCCGCGCACGGTGTTAAAATTTCGGGTAAAACGGAAGCCAATATCGGCACGATCAGCGCGTTGGTGGCCAACGAGGTGGGTGTCACGGTGATTAACCCGATTACCGCGAAAGATCAGCTGTCGCGCCACGACCGTGTCAAGGTGCTGCCTTTTGTGCCTGCGTTGTCGTTTGGTTTTGGCGTGGTTTATCGCCCAGAGTGGCACGAGTCCAAAGTGTTGGCTGCACTTAAGCGAAAAGCGAAAGCCACGCTAATGAATTACTGACGTCGAACATGATATCGGGCCATTAACAGGTATAATATTGGCAGAGAAACCCAGCGCGCTGGGTCAGCTAGCGAGAAGATGACAGTTGCACCAAAATCGGGCAATCTAACGCCTTGTTAAGTAAGTGCTAATGGGCGAAGCCCATCAGATTTCCATCACCGTTCAGCATGGAGTGCAGAGTGGCAGTTTATGGCGGTATTCAGGCTCATGAATTGGAGCGTTGGTTATATGCATTAACCAACGCGGCCTACGATAGACGCTGCCCACTTTCCAAAGTGCACGGCGGTAATGCCCGTGCCCGCACCGCTCGCCAGGATCTGCTGCATCTCGCCCATGGCTTTCGCAGTGGCGAGCGCAGCCGTTATGAAGTGGCCGATGGTCTAAGCCGCTGGTGTCAGCACTACCTGACAGAAGCTGAATGGTATGTGTTAGTAGGTGGCCGTCAGCCTGTCGCTCAACCAGAAACGTCTTCTCCTGCAGTTGATACGCCAACGGCCGATGAACCAGCAGACAATAACGGTGTGCTGCATGTGCTCTATCAGCATCGGGTGGGTTAACTAGTCACTGTGCGCCTAGGAAGTGACGGGGCGGTGTCCAGTGTCACTCAGTCGTTTTGCTAGCGTCGCGATGTGGTCAGGCCCCACCTCACAGCAGCCGCCAACCACGTCGGCTCCTTGTGCCACCCAGTGTAGGGCAACGTTGGCGTAAGTATCAGGGTCAAGGTCGATCCGTGATTCTAACGTCTCCACGGTGCCACCAGGCTTGAGCCCGCCCACTGACTTGAACCCGTTGGCGAAGCCGCCAAAGGCGATGCCTGCATCAGCCAGTTCGCCCATGGCCGTGGTCACGGCTTCGGGTACCGAACAATTCACCAGCACTTTTTCCGCACCAGCAGCGGTGACTGCTCGAGCTGCCTCAACCAAAGGCTCTCCTGAACGTAGGCGAGTGCCATCGCTATCATCCACTGTAAATGCCACCCATACCCGCATCTGGCGCTCCACCCCTGCCGTGGTGGCGGCCAGTGCTTCGCGGGTGAGTGACATGGTTTCGCAGATAAAGAGGTCTACCCCAGTTTGAGCTTCCACCAGCTGGCGGTAGCTGTGTAAGCAAGTGGCATCGTCAGGCACTAGCGCATAGTGGTAGCTCGCCACCAGCGGTGGGAGACATCCAGCAATCAGTACTCTTCGGCCGCTATCCTGCCGTGCCTGGTTAGCGGCATCCAGCGCCGCCTGATGCAGTGTGGCGAACAGCGCTGGGTCGCCATCACGGGCCAGCCGTTGCGGGGTGGCGCTGTAGTTATTAAGGGTGATGATGTCAGCCCCGGCCGCAATGAAATCGCGGTGAGCGGCGGTAACGAGATGCGGCTCATCGAGCATCACCTGGGCCGACCACAGCGGCGAGGCAGGATAACGGCTGCGACGCCGTAGTTCCTGGCCCATACCGCCATCCAGCAGAGTAACTGAAGGTGTGGGGTTGCTCATGAATCGCCTCCTTGGGCCTGTGTCGCCACCTTGAATAGCCGCGGCGCTGGCTCAGGGCCAGCGTAAATCCATCGCACCGAGTCGTGGTCTGAAGAGCGAAAGAGGGGCGGGTTGGATGTAGGGCTGTGCATTGTCCGGCTCATCATAACCCAGGAGGCGCGACGCATCTGCGTTGATCCGCTACGTTTACGCTTGAGCCACGGGTTTCGCCAGTTCAGTGTTTGCCAATGCATGATCCAGGTAGCCTGATGCGTCACGAAAAACATAGCGATAACGGCTTGCAGGCGAGAGGTCGCGAGCCCAGGTCGAGCATGTCAGCGTGTACCAGGGTGCGGATCGGGTCTTCGGTGCCATAGGCAGTAAGGTCGCCGATCAGCAGTAGGCGTTGATGCCCGGCTGTATCGGCAAGGCGTGCCAGAAAATCATTTATGGCTCGTGCCTGTTTTGACGCCGTCCTGATACATGGAGCGCCAACCAGTGCTGGCCACTGATCAATATCGCGGAGCTGTGTATGATGTGCCGCATTACGTTCGAATTGCACTTAGATGTGGAGATCCACCGTGAACACGGAAAGTCATTCTCAGCTTGCTGCTTTTATCTGGTCGGTCGCCGACCTACTACGCGGCGATTTCAAGCAGTCCCAGTATGGCCGCATCATTCTGCCGTTTACCCTGCTGCGCCGCCTGGAATGCGTATTAGAGCCTACCAAGGACGAGGTGTTGAAAGCCGCTGAAGTCCATCAGAACAAGCCTGAGGCAGTGCGTGAGAAGCTGTTGCTGCGGGCAGCTAATCAGCCGTTTTTCAATGCTTCACTGCTGAGCCTGGGCAGCTTGTCTGATACCCAGACCAGCGACGACCTGATGAGCTATGTGCAGTCGTTTAGCCAGAGCGCTCGGGAGATTTTCGAGCACTTCGAGTTCGAGAGCTTTGTTCAGCAGCTCAACGCCAATAACTTACTCTATAAAGTCGTGCAGCAGTTTGCAGCTATTGACCTAAGCCCTGCGCGGGTGACCAACCACGGTATGGGCGGCATTTTTGAAGAACTGATTCGCAAGTTCGCCGAAAGCTCCAACGAAACCGCCGGGGAGCACTTTACGCCTCGCGATATCGTTCACCTGACGACCTCACTGGTGCTGACAGGCCAGGAAGAAAAGCTCAAGCCCAATAGCATCGTTACCGTCTATGACCCAACGGCGGGCACTGGCGGGTTTCTTTCTGAAAGCGACGAGTACATTCAGCAGGTCAGCCAGAACGTGACCGTCTCGCTGCATGGGCAAGAGCTCAACCCGGAATCCTACGCCATCTGCAAAGGCGATATGCTGGTCAAGGGGCAGGAGGTCGAGCAGATCAAGCTGGGCAACACGCTCTCGGATGACCAGCTGGCGGGCGAGCGCTTTGATTACATGCTCTCTAATCCGCCGTTTGGCGTGGAATGGAAAAAGGTGCAGAAGCAAGTCACCGATGAGCACAAGCAGCGCGGCTACGATGGCCGTTTTGGCCCTGGCCTGCCGCGGGTTTCCGATGGCTCGCTGCTGTTTCTGATGCACCTGGTGGCCAAGATGCGTACCCGTCAGGATGGCGGCTCGCGGATCGGCATTATCCTCAACGGCTCGCCGCTGTTTACCGGCGGCGCAGGCAGCGGAGAATCCGAAATTCGTCGCTACCTGCTACAACATGACATGGTAGAAGCCATCGTTGGTCTTCCCACTGATATGTTCTACAACACAGGCATTGCTACCTATATATGGGTGCTTTCCAACAACAAGCTCGCTGAGCGCAAAGGCAACGTACAGCTGATTAACGCCACTGGCCGGGCCAGCAAGATGCGCAAGTCGCTAGGCAGCAAACGCCAATATATTACCGACCGCGATATTGACGATATTGTGCGGTGTTACGGCGCGTTTGAAGAGAGCAACGAAAGCAAGATTTTCCCCGTGGAAACCTTTGGCTACCGGCGTATTACCGTCGAGCGGCCACTGCGCCTGAACTTCGAAGCTAGCGCCGAGCGGTTAGGCAAGCTGGACGACGAAAAAGCCATCCAAAAGCTGGATGAGGGTGAACAAACTGCCCTTAAAGCTGCCTGCGAACAATTAGGTGAGCATCGCTACACTAATCGCAAAGCGTTTACCAAAGTGCTGATTGCGGCGCTCAAAGCCGAAGGCTTAAAAGTGGGCGCGCCCGTACAGAAAGCCATTCTCAACGCGCTATCCGAGCGCGACCCAGACGCCGATATCTGCCTCGACAAACAAGGCAACCCCGAGCCGGACACCAGCCTTCGCGATAACGAAAACGTGCCGCTGGGCGAATCGGTGTTTGATTACTTCGAGCGTGAAGTTAAACCCCACGTACCCGATGCCTGGATCGATGAGAACAAGCGCGACGAGCTGGATGGCCGCATCGGCATCGTCGGCTTCGAGATACCCTTTAACCGCCACTTCTACCAGTTCACGCCGCCGCGCCCGCTGGAAGAGATCGACGCCGACCTCAAAGCCTGCACCGACAAGATCAAGCAGATGATCGAGGAGCTATCGGCATGAGCAGGGCACTCATTAGCAATTCTCAAATAGCCAACCAAGCAGGGTTTTTCTTGCTGGCGCCGGTCAGCGTGCCTATAATAGATACCAACAACACCCCCCAAGCCTATCCTGCAGTACGCTGCAGTGATGCTCAAACCGGGGGGTTACTTTTTTGGGGCTGTCAAAATGCGCTATGACAAGCCTCCTATCCCCGTTACCCAGCAAGTTTCCCTGCTCCGCGAGCGAGGCATGCAAGTGCCTGACATGGCGCGTGCCGAGCACTATCTCACTCATATTGGTTACTACCGCCTAAGTGCTTACTGGCTGCCCTTTGAGGAGCCTGCCGCCCATGCTGATAATGGGCGTACTCACTGCTTTGTGGCTGGCGTATCGTTTGACGATGTACTCAATCGATATATCTTCGACCGCGAGTTACGGCTGCTTTGTCTTGAAGCGCTAGAGCGCATTGAAATCTCTTTTCGCTCGCTTTGGGTAAACGCCTTCGCGCTTCAAAAAGGCCCACATGCGTACCTGGAAGCTCGGCATTTTCACTGCCCTTACAAGCACGCCAAACAGGTGGCGAGAGCCGCGAGTGATCTAAAAGACAACGAAGAAGCCTTCGTAAAGCATTATCGAAATAAATATCGCGGCGCAGGATTACCCCCGATATGGATCATGGCCGAAACGCTGACGTTTGGCGCGTTATCTCAGTGGTTTGAATCCACCACTGTCACAGAGGTCAAAAAAGATGTTACCCATCAACTTGATCTACCGACCATTGATATAGCTCATGGCGTTTTTCATAACCTAAGCCAGCTACGCAATGTGTG
>SKHS01000210.1 GCA_007116835.1 Halomonas sp. | reverse complement strand
GCGGCCATGGTGATCCAGTAGCCGACAAACTCATCCCACACGATGCCAGAGTGGTCATGCACACCTAAATCATGAGAGGTTTTATCACATAACCAAACCCCTACCACAAACGCAACGAAAACGATGCCTAAGTACCAGCTTAAGGGTAAATCGGCCATTATCCAGTAGAAGGGAATCGCTGCTAGCGTTCCAAAGGTACCCGGCGCCCAAGGAACCGCACCACTTCCAAGGCCAAACGCAAAAAAATGGGTTGGCCGCCGCCAAACGCTCGATGGTGCATGGTTCATGGCGCTACCCCGCTAAAATGCTGCCATCCTTCGTTGTCACTAGGCGCAACGCCCGTCACGCCTGGGGTATCAGTACAGCGACCTATCACAGTTAACGAGACCCCCAACTTAGCGAGACGCTGCCGCGCTGTTTCTACGTGCTCTGGCGCCAGCGTCACCAGCAGCTCGTAGTCGTCACCCCCTGATAAGGCAGCCTTGCGTGCAGCGTCTAAGCCTAACGCCTCCTGCAGCCCTTCCGCTAGAGGTATAGCATCAACGTCAAGGGCACACCCCACCTGAGATGCGTTGCGCAGATGCGCTAAATCCGCAAGCAAGCCATCGGAAATATCCAGCGCGGCGGTGGCTAAATCGCGTAACGCTTCACCTGCGGCTAAACGTGGCTGAGGGAGCAAATAACGCGCTAACAGTGGGTCGGCTAGCTCCCGCTCACCTTGACGCCAACGCATCAAACCACCAGCCCCGCCGCCAAGTGCCCCGGTAACGGCGACGATATCGCCTGGGTGCGCACCTGAACGGGTCAATGCTTTGCCAGCAGGCACTTCACCCATGACGGTAACGCCAATGGCCAGCGTACCTGAGGTTACATCGCCCCCCACCAGCGCGGTGGCATGCTGCTGGCACAGCGCATGAAACCCTTCCGCATACGCCGCTAGCCACTGCTCTGCCGCTGAACGTGCACTAAAGGCCTGGTGGTTTAGTGTCAGCGACATCACGCACCAACGCGCGCTTGCCCCCATTGCCGCCAGGTCGCTCAACGCGACAGCCAGGGCACGGTGCCCAATCGCATGGGCAGGCGCATCGTGGGGAAAGTGGACATTAACGACAGACGTATCCACGCTGACCACAAGCTGCTGTCCTGCCTGGGGTACCAACAGCGCAGCGTCGTCGCCATTGCCAAGCGCTATGCCAGCTGTCGCGTGCGCCTCCTGCGGCGACATGAAATAGCGCTGAATCAGTTCAAATTCGCCAAGCACAAAGGCCCCTTAAACGCATTATCAGGAAGCTCGCCTTACAGACGGCGAGCACTGACCTCGGCACTTCGTAAGCGGTTTGCCAGCTTATCGAGAATGCCGTTCACGTATTTATGGCCGTCAGTGGCGCCAAATGATTTGGCCAGCTCAACGCCTTCATTAATGACCACCCGGTAAGGCACTTCCATCCGCCGAGAAAGCTCGTAAGCACCCAACCGCAGAATAGCGAGTTCTACCGCATCCAGGTCTTCTAAACGACGGTCTAGTAAGGGGGCGATTTCACGGTCCAGCTCTGCTTTGAACCTGACCGTGTTATGCAGCAATTCATGGAACAACGCCTTATCGGCGATTTCCATTACCTTTACCCAGTTTTCATAATCTTCTAGATCATCGTCCGCTACCTGGCTACGAAACTCAGCTTCGATCGTGGTGATCGATTTACCGGTCATTTGCCACTGGTAGAGACCCTGAACCGCCAGCTCACGTGCGGCGTGACGCCCTAGCTGCGCGGCAGAGGGCTTACGCTCACGACGTTCGCTCATTGGTGGTCTCCTAGCGGCAACGCGCGCAACAGTGAGACCATTTCCATGGCTGCCATCGCGGCTTCGGTGCCTTTATTACCGGCTTTGGTACCCGCACGCTCAATGGCCTGCTCAATGGACTCAACGGTCAACACACCGTTTGCTACTGGCGTATCGAACTCGAGCTGGAGATGGTTCATCGCCGTGTTACAGCCGCCTGCCACGTACTCAAAATGCGGCGTGCCACCACGAATCACTGCGCCAAGTGCAATCACTGCGTCAGGCTTCATGACCTTAAGAACACGCTTCACTGCAAGCGGTAGTTCCCAAGCACCGGGCACATGCACGATATGAATATTTTCGGCATCAACGCCGTGGCGCGTCAGGCTGTCGATAGCACCTTCTACCAAACTATCAACAACGTGATGGTTAAAACGACCTACAACGATGACGTAGCGGCCATCGACATCCACAAAAGTACCTTCAACTTGCGAAAGGGAGTGCATCAATTTATTCCTGCTGAGAAGTTGGCTCATACGCCGTGTCATTGGGCCCCAAGCGCTCAACCACTTCAAGGTCAAAACCAGAGAGCGCCGAAAATTTCCACGGAGAGCTAAGTAACCGCATTTTGCCTACCCCTAAGTGGCGTAGGATTTGCGAGCCAGTACCAATGGTTAAGTAGTTACCCGCCCCGTCTGAATCACTGGTGCGTGGCTGACGCACGCGATCCAGAAAAATATCTAACTGATCTTTTAAATCCTGATGAGGACGGCCATCGTCAATCAGCACAAATACCCCTGCTGGTGCATTGGCAATCTCTTGCAGCGCACGGTGGGCATCCCAGCGGCACTGCTCACCTTTAATCAGCCCCACGATATCGCGGAGCGTATCGGCTAAGTGAACGCGAACCGTGGTGGGCTGCCCTGGCGTTGGCTGGCCTTTTACCAAGGCAAGGTGGTGCGCTCCCTGGATACGGTCGCGGAACACGTGCAGCGTCAGCTCGCCAGCCGCCGTTTGCACCGTTGTGGTTTCTACGGGGTCAACCGTTTGTTCGTTGATAATCCGGTAGTGGATCAAATCAGCAATCGTGCCAATCTTGATGCCGTGCTTTTTAGCAAATACCTCAAGCTCTGGACGACGCGCCATGCTGCCATCGTCGTTCATGATTTCACAGATCACGCCGCTGGGGTCACAGCCGGCTAAGGCGGCTAAATCACACGCCGCTTCGGTATGCCCTGCGCGTCGTAAAACGCCACCTGGTTCAGCCATTAGTGGGAAAATATGACCTGGCTGCACAATATCAGAGGGCTTGGCATTCGCAGCAACAGCCGCTTGAACCGTGCGCGCACGATCGGCCGCTGAAATTCCCGTGGTGACGCCTTCGGTCGCTTCAATGGAAAGCGTGAACTTGGTGCCAAAACCAGAGCCATTATCACGCACCATGAGCGGCAAACTCAGCTGTTCACAGCGCTCGCGGGTCATCGGCATGCAGATCAAACCGCAGGCATAGCGTGCCATGAAGTTGATATGCTCGGCCTGAACTTTTTCGGCCGCCATGATGATGTCGCCTTCATTTTCGCGATCCTCATCATCCATGAGAATAACCATTTTACCCTGGCGGATATCTTCCACCAGTTCAGCGATGGGGGACAAACCTTCTGAAGAGGAGTGCGCCATGGAATCTCCAAAAAAAGTGGTCGCATTAGATGCGATTTCGCGCGTCAGGGTACCTTGCTATGGGCGCGTGCGCTAGTCGGCATGCAGTGCGGCGGTAATTCGCCAATCACTCCCAACGGCTCGTATTTCTTTGATGGTCAGACGCTTTTGATCTGCCATGCGCGTCATACCGGGTAGTGCAAACAGTGGCCGGGCCTCCCCTCCTAACAGCGTGGGGGCAACAAACAGCTGCAGCTCGTCGACAACGTTGGCTTCCAAAAGCGCACCGCCAAGGGTCGCACCGGTTTCAACGAGCAGTTCATTGACCTGCTCATGTTCCGCTAACCAATACAACATGTCTTCCAGCGTTATCCGCCCTTGCTGGTCAGCGGGAAACACCTGAATTTCTGCGCCGGCTGCCTCTAGCTTGCGGCGCTTTTCTTCACTGTGTTGCTCGGTTGTGATAATCAGCGTACGCCCTGGCTCACGTAGGCAAGCTGCCGCTAGCGGCAGCCGCAACCGTGAGTCCAAAATAACCCGTAGGGGCTGTCTTTGACTCACCGCATCCGCGTTATCAAGCGCCAGCTGATCGGCACGCACGGTTAACCGAGAATCATCCATGATAACGGACTCAACGCCACTTAAAATAGCGCTTGAGCGGGCACGCAAGCGCTGCACTTGGCAGCGCGCTTCTGGGCCAGTAATCCACTGGGACTCTCCTGACCCCATCGCGGTGCGGCCGTCTAAGCTCATGGCCATTTTTAGGCGTACAAAGGGGCGCTTACGCTGCATGCGTGAAATAAACCCAGGGTTCAAGGCTCGGGCATCTTGCTCCAGCAAACCTATATCCACTTGAATCCCTGCCGCTTGCAGCCGCTTAATGCCCGTTCCGCTTACCTGGGGGTTTGGGTCTACCATGGCCACCACAACACGCTCAACCTGAGCATTTACTAACGCAACGGCACAGGGGCCGGTGCGCCCGGTGTGGGAACAGGGCTCTAGGGTAACGTAAGCCGTTGCCCCTTTTGCCTCTACGCCTGCGGCGTTAAGCGCATGAATCTCGGCATGGGGTTCGCCTGCTCGCACATGCAAGCCTTCACCGACAACGTGCCCCTCACCCTGCGGGTCGTAGCGCACAATAACGCAGCCAACCCGGGGGTTAGGATCCGTTGTATAGAGCCCCTGTGTCGCTAGCTGTAACGCACGCGCCATATACTGATGATCGGCGGTGGTAAACACGTCTTTTAACGGCTGACTCATCGCCCCTCTCCACGATGTTGAGGATCGAGCGGCGAAGGTGCCACATCGCCGGGCTCTTGAGAAAGCCGATCAATCTCTGCACGAAACTCGTCTAAATCCTGAAATTTCCGATAGACCGATGCAAAGCGGATATAGGCCACTTGATCCAGGCTGCTTAACGCTTTCATAACCGCCTCGCCAATGTCGCGGGCGTTCACTTCGCGGTCTCCACGAGCGCGCAGTGACTGGCGAATACGTTCAACGGCAGCCTCTATGGCCTCAGCGCTCACCGGGCGCTTTTCTAATGCACGTAGCATGCCTGCCCGTAGTTTGCTCTCGTTAAACGTCTCCCGGGAGCCGTCTGACTTTACAACCCTTGGCATGATGAGTTCAGCGGTTTCGTAGGTGGTGAAGCGTTCATGGCAACTAGCGCACTGGCGACGACGGCGCACCTGGTCACCGTCGGCCACCAACCGCGAGTCGGTCACTCGAGTATCATTAGCACCACAAAAAGGGCAATGCATGGCAGTCAACCTGTTGTCAGTACCTGCAGCGAGCGCGGATAACGGCACATAGAGGCATATGGTGAACTATTTTATTAGCAGCGAAGTCATCACGCGCTACAACGATATGCAGTCAAGAAGCACTTGCAAGCAGAAATAGTCGCTTCATTAAACGCGGCATTAACCTAGCATTGTAACTATTTGGCACACAAGCTGCAGCGTTTGTCGTAGGTTGTTTTAAAGGACACTCCTATGCCCCATTTTGAGCAGACGGTCTATTGTTACCTATCACACCTGTACGGGCCTCGGGCCAGCGAGGTACAGCGACGTCTTGGGCAACATATTGAACACTTTCGCACCACCTCACCGGCGTTAACGGACATTAAAAGCCGCGTGACGGAGGACGACAATGCACCAACATGGAGCGAAAAAGATCAGTGGGTCATTAGCTACGGCGACTCTATTGTGGCTGACGATGCACCTCCCCTTGCCGTTTTGAATGCGTTTCTGTTGCGCTACCTGGGCGAACGCATTAGCGGCGTTCATGTGCTGCCCTTTTTCCCCTGGAGCAGCGACGATGGCTTTTCGGTCATTCACTACCGAGAGGTCAACCCAGAGCTAGGCGATTGGGAACACCTGCGCGAGCTGGCAAACCACTACGACCTGATGGCTGACTTGGTGCTGAACCATGTATCGCGTGAGTCGCTGTGGTTTGTGGATTACTTAACCGGCAGCCTGCCTGGGCGCGATTACTTTATTGAGGTTGACCCAGAAACGGATGTTTCCCAAGTCACCCGGCCGCGCAGCAGCCCATTGCTCGTGCCCATTTCCACCCGGCGAGGTACTCGCCATGTATGGGCAACCTTCTCGGAAGACCAGATCGATTTAAACTTTGAAAATCCGGATGTGCTGCTGGAGTTTGTCGGCATCTTACTGTTTTACCTCCAGCAAGGTGTGCGTAGCGTTCGCCTGGATGCGGTGGCGTTTTTATGGAAGCGTCTGGGAACGTCGTGCAT
>SKHS01000055.1 GCA_007116835.1 Halomonas sp. | reverse complement strand
TACTAAGAGTACTAAGAGCACTAATAAAAGCATTAGATGATGAGGTGAATAGCGCGCCAGCTGAGTGAAGCTTGTGCACTATTCACCGTTTACCACCTACCTTTCATTTTCAGTGCTGTAAATGCAGGCCGCATTCGCGCTTATCTTCCACCTTGGTGGGGTCGAAGTAGTCGAAATTATTGGGCAGGTCGTGAGCTTCTAAGTAGTAGTGCATATCTTTTGCACTCCACTGTAGCAGCGGGGCGATTTTTAACAGGCCAGCGCTATTGCGGCTGGCAGGCTGCATCTTGGCTCGCTCAGGGGTGTCTTCTGCTCGTAACGCAGTAAACCAGACATCAGGGCGCATTTCTCTCAGCGCTCGCTCAAACGGCTCAATTTTTACTTCGTGGGTGAAGGCTTCGTGGCGTGGATCGTCAATGCTTGGCATTGGCCCTTCAAGCGCCTCACGGTGGGCGCGGGTTCGCTTGGGAATAAAGCTCACCATGTTTAAATTGAGGCGCTGAATTAAGGCATCGGCGAATTGGTAGGTGGCTGCGGTGTTGTAACCGCTATCCATCCATACAATCGGCGTGTCTGGGCGTACCTGGGTCACCATATGCAGAATCACTGCTTCAAACGGGCGAAAGTTCGTTGTGCAGATGGGGTGTTTGCCCTGGCTAAACGCCCATTCGATCAAGCCTTGAGGGTTATTGGCAAAATCAAGGTTAATGCCATCAAGCGCTGAAGACATGCTGACTCCTGTCATAGAAACGAGTATGCCTCATAGGCTATCAAAGGGAGGGTGCTTAGCCCCAATACCGTTTGGTTTGGCTTTTATATTACTTTTTGATTTAAAAGATGGGGCGCTTATTCCAAAGCGCCAATAAGGTGGCGAATTTTATCCAGTGTTTCGGTGTATTCTTCTGCCGCTTTCGAGTCGGCGACCAGGCCGCCGCCGCCCCAAACATGCAACGTCCCAGCATCGGCCACCATGGTGCGTATTGCAATCGACGTATCCATACTGCCGCGGATATCTATGTAGCCTAG
The DNA here is from genome assembly GCA_007116835.1 of Halomonas sp. Taxonomy (GTDB): domain Bacteria; phylum Pseudomonadota; class Gammaproteobacteria; order Pseudomonadales; family Halomonadaceae; genus Vreelandella. Next base: position 5,266 of record SKHS01000055.1, on the reverse strand, counting down.
GCTTCCACAATAGACACTGCGCTGGCAGGGTTCGAGCTCGTCGATAATTTGCATGGCGCGTACTTTCGGCGCGCCAGTAATAGAGCCCCCAGGGAAGGCTGCCGTTAGCAGTGACAGTGGCGAGCGATGCTTGGCAAGTTGTCCTTGTACCACGCTAACCAAGTGATGCACATTAGGGTAGCTCTCAAGCTGGCACAGTTGTGGTACGCGAATAGACCCTGGTGTGCATACGCGGCCCAAATCATTGCGTAGTAAGTCAACAATCATGACGTTTTCAGCACGGTCTTTGGTGCTGTTCAATAACTGCTCGGCAAGCGCTTGGTCTTCTTCCGGTGTTTGGCCCCTGGGTCGTGTGCCTTTGATCGGGCGAGTTTCCACCACGCCTTCTCTACACTGAAGAAAGCGCTCAGGAGAAAGCGACAGCACTGCTTGATCTTTCCATGCCATGAAGCCTGAGAAAGGTGTTGGCGTTGCTTTACGCAGGCGCAGGTAGGCCTGCCATTCATCGCCTTGGTAGCGCGCTGTAAAGCGCTGGGCAAGGTTGATTTGATAACAATCCCCCGCACGAATGTAGCGCTGAACAGCATGAAAGCGTTCGGTGTAATCCGTTTGGCTAAGTTCGGCCTGGAATGGCTGAGTGAGCGTGAACTCTTCACCGGTGGTTGAAGCAGGGCATGCCAACCACTCCAGCACCTGCTGTTGACGAGTAGCGCAAGCAACGAGCCAGGCGGTTTGGGTTTGGTGATCAAGGGTAATGCACCAGTCGTAAAGTCCTAGGCGTGCCAACGGTAGTTGGGTAACGCTTGGATGACGGCTGGAAATTGCCAGATGGTTGCGACCCAGGTCATAGCTCCAGTAGCCCATCAGGCCGCCTAAAAACGGCAGGTCGCAGGACATATCAGTGCGCGGTAGCTGTTCAAGCATCCATTGCTGCTGTGCCGCCATATCACCTGTTAGCGCTTCAGGAAGTCGCATGTGGGCTGAATGAAACTCGGTCTTACCGTTAGGCAACACTTCTAGCGTGGCTAGTGGGTCGCTGCTAATAATGTCATAGCGTCCGCTTGCTTTAGGACGGCCGCTATCAAGTAGTACCGCCCCAGGGCGTTGTCGCAGACAAGAAAAAGTCTCCAAGGGGTCAGGAGAGTAGGGCAGGGCTTTAATGGTCAACGCCGATATCATGAAGCAATCGCCAGGCCAGTGAAAGGCAGTGCATTTTAGAGGTCGTTAATCGATGACACCAGTAGAACACGCCGACGCATTTCTCACGATGGGTAAAACACGGTTAACGAAAAGCGGCTGATTGTTGACAGTGAGGCAGTGACAAAATGCTGGGTTACACGAAAGGCGAATAAAATCGAGCATTTTGACTAGTTGACGGCACAAATAGGGCAGGCTAAAGTTCTCCTACCCCATAATTGTCGACAATTAGCCATGACCTCACTGACTACGCTTTCTCGATCAACCGCTGATACGCCCAATGATCAGGTCTCGCCAGAAGTGCGAACGCTGGCTGAGCGCGTATTTCATCAGTTGCAAGACGCTATTGTACGTGGAGAACTGGCACCAGGCAGCAAAATTACTGAGCCGGGACTTTCTAAAACGTACGGTATTTCTCGTGGACCATTGCGCGAAGCTATGCGGCGTTTAGAAGCGCACCGCCTTATTGAACGTGTTCCCCACGTAGGCGCACGGGTAGTCAAACTCTCTATGAAAGAGCTGCTTGAGCTTTTTGATGTGCGTGAAGCGCTTGAGAGTATGGCGGCACGTTTGGCGGCTGAGCATATGTCCGCCAACGAAATTCAGGGATTGCGAGAGGTGCTTGCGCTCCATGAAGGACAGGCAGATCTCAAGCGTGGTGAAGCCTATTATCAGCGTGAAGGCGATCTTGATTTTCACTACCGCATTGTTCAGGGCAGCCATAACAAAATGCTGATGAACCTGCTGTGTGATGATCTCTACTACTTAGTGCGTCTTTATCGTACCCAATTTAGTGCCAGTGGTTCGCGTCCCCAGCGCGCCTTTGTAGAGCACCACCGTATCGTCGATGCGATTGAGGCCGGGGATGCCGAGCTCGCGGAGCTGCTGATGCGCCGTCACGTCAGTGCTTCCCGCGCAAACGTCGCCGACCGCTACGCCACTATTCTTGAACAACAATCAACGTCATCAGCGGATTAGTTCGATACGCCTATCCGCCAAGCCTTTTAAAGGAGCAACGTCCATGTCAACTTCAACGACTCTCACGCCAGGTGCACGCTTTCGTGCTGCGCTTGAAGCAAACCGCCCACTGCCGATTTTAGGCACAATTAACGCGTACACCGCAATGATGGCCGAGCGGGTGGGGCACCAAGCGATTTATCTGTCAGGTGGCGGCGTGGCGAACGCTTCTTTTGGCTTGCCGGATTTGGGTATGACCAGCATGAACGACGTGGTGGAAGATGCGCATCGTATCTGCGGGGCTACCGACCTGCCGCTGCTGGTAGATATTGATACGGGTTGGGGTGGTGCGTTTAATATTTCGCGTACCGTGAAAGAGATGCAGCGTGCAGGCGTCGCTGCGGTTCACCTGGAAGACCAGGTAGCGCAAAAGCGCTGCGGTCACCGCCCGAATAAAGCCATTGTCTCCCAGCAGGAGATGGTCGACCGCATTAAGGCCGCCGCCGATGCCAAGCTAGATCCTGATTTTTATCTGATTGCGCGTACCGATGCGTTCCAGAAAGAGGGCTTAGACGCTGCCATCGAACGCGCAAATGCCTGCGTAGAAGCAGGTGCTGATGCGATTTTTGCTGAGGCCGTGCACACGCTAGATGATTACCGTGCATTCTGTTCGCGCGTTAATGCGCCGATTCTGGCGAACATCACCGAGTTTGGCGCGACGCCGCTGTTCACCCAGCAGGAGCTGGGTGAAGTAGGCTGCCGCATGGTGCTCTATCCGCTTTCCGCCTTCCGTGCAATGAACGCCGCCGCCCTGCAGGTGTATCAGAGCATTTTGGATAACGGTCATCAAAAAGAGGTGGTCAACATCATGCAGACCCGCGATGAGCTGTACGACTTTTTGAATTATCACGATTTCGAACAAAAGCTCGACGCACTGTTCGCCGAGCAAAAAGACGCTTAATAGTCGCTTACCCCATTTAGATAGTTAAAACCTATAAAAAAGAGCTAACAGGAGACACAACATGGCTGATAAACCGCAAAATAGCGCAGGACTTCGTGGACAAAGTGCTGGTAGCACTGCGCTGTGTACGGTGGGTAAAACAGGTTCTGGATTAACCTACCGTGGTTTTGATATCAAGGAACTGGCTGAGAAGGCCAAGTTTGAAGAAGTTGCTTACTTGTTGTTGAAAGGCAAGCTGCCTAACCAAGCCGAGCTTGATAGCTACATCACCAAGCTGAAGGGGCTGCGTGGTTTACCCGACGCTCTAAAAACCGTGCTGGAGCAAATTCCTAAAGACGCGCACCCGATGGATGTGATGCGCACTGGTACCTCCATGCTGGGTAATCTGGAAACAGAAGAGAGTTTCGACCAGCAGCAAGATGTCTCTGATCGCTTGCTGGCGGTGCTGCCTTCGATTATTTGCTACTGGTACCGTTTCAGCCACGACGGTGTCCGCATCGATACCGAAACCGATGATGCCTCGGTAGGTGGCCACTTCCTGCATATGCTGCGTGGCGAGTCTGCTTCTGAGTTGCATGCGCGCGTCATGAACGTATCGCTGATTCTGTACGCCGAGCATGAGTTCAATGCGTCAACGTTTACGGCGCGCGTTTGTGCCTCGACGCTTTCCGATATGCACTCCTGTGTTACCGGCGCGATTGGTTCGCTGCGTGGTCCGCTGCACGGCGGTGCTAACGAAGCAGCTATGGCGATGATTGAGAACTGGACGTCGCCAGAAGAAGCTGAGCGTGAAATGCTCGGTATGCTTGAGCGCAAAGAGAAAATCATGGGCTTTGGTCATGCGATTTACCGCGAGTCCGACCCGCGTAATGAAATCATCAAAGAGTGGTCGCAGAAGCTTTCCGAAGACGTGGGCGACAGCGTGCTTTACCCCGTGTCTGTACGCTGTGAAGAAGTCATGTGGCGTGAGAAGAAGTTGTTCTGCAACGCGGACTTTTTCCATGCCAGCGCTTATCACTTCATGGATATTCCGACCAAGTTGTTTACGCCGATCTTCGTTATGTCCCGTCTGACAGGGTGGGCGGCCCACGTGTTCGAGCAGCGCGCCAATAACCGCATTATTCGCCCCAGCGCCGACTACACTGGCCCTGAGAAGAGCGAGTGGGTGCCCATCGAAGCGCGTGACTAACCCTTAACGGGCCGTGATTAAGTGAGAGGCATTATGAACACGAATTATCGCAAGCCGCTGCCAGGCGTAACGGCAGAAGGTGCGCCGGTAGATTTCTTCGATGCGCACCAAGCCATTGAAGACATTAAGCCCGGCGCCTACGCGACGCTGCCCTATACCTCCCGGGTATTGGCCGAGCAGCTGGTTCGCCGCTGCGACCCAGCGCTGCTAACCGATGCGCTGAAGCAGCTTATCGAGCGTAAACAAGACCTGGACTTCCCCTGGTACCCGGCACGAGTGGTATGTCACGACATTCTTGGGCAAACCGCGTTGGTAGACCTTGCAGGCCTACGCGATGCGATTGCTGAAAAGGGTGGTGACCCAGCGAAAGTAAACCCTGTGGTGCCCACGCAGCTGATCGTTGACCACTCATTGGCCGTTGAGCACGCAGGGTTTGAGAAAGACGCGTTCGAAAAAAATCGCCAGGTAGAAGATCGCCGTAACGACGACCGCTTCCATTTTATTAATTGGACCAAAGTGGCCTTTGAGAACGTCGATGTTATTCCTCCGGGTAACGGCATTATGCACCAGATTAATCTGGAGAAAATGTCACCGGTGGTGCAGTGCCGCCCTGATGAGCAAGGCGTGCATATTGCTTACCCGGATACCTGTGTAGGTACCGATAGCCACACGCCAATGGTCGATGCACTGGGCGTCATTTCCGTCGGCGTGGGCGGTCTTGAAGCTGAAAGTGTGATGCTGGGTCGCGCGTCGATGATGCGCCTGCCGGATATCGTCGGTGTAGAACTCTCCGGCAAGCTGCAGCCGGGCATCACCAGCACCGATATGGTGCTGGCGATTACCGAGTTTCTACGCAAAGAGCGCGTGGTGGGTGCCTACCTGGAGTTTTACGGTGAAGGTGCCGATGCGCTGACCGTCGGTGACCGGGCGACCATTTCCAACATGACACCAGAGTACGGTGC
>SKHS01000125.1 GCA_007116835.1 Halomonas sp. | reverse complement strand
GGGAGTTGACGATTTGCGACACTGGATACAGCGCGGGCTAATGGTAGTAGCGCTGTTAATAGCGCTGCCTGTTCATGCAGATTGGTATTATGAAGTCGAAAAACAGAGCCGCTGGCAGGGTGACTTAAATACCCGTATAGCCGCCATCGAAGAGGTATTTGGCGGACAGTTAGGCGTATATGTACAGAATGTGGCCAGCGGTGAAGCCTATTCTTGGAAAGCCGATGAGCCATGGTATTTGGCATCGCTAGTAAAAGTGCCGGTGGCTGCCCAGGTGCTGGCCGAGCATCAAGCCGGCAGGTTATCCCTGGATGAGCGGATTACCCTGGCGCGTAGCGACTATGTGGATGGCGCAGGCCCGGTTAACTGGTATGAGCCAGGCTCGCCTATTTCCATCCGCTTTTTGTTGGAGCAGATGATTACGGTTAGTGATAACACCGCCTCGGATATGCTGATTGACCGCGTGGGGCTTGATGCAGTGAATGCACGGGCAGGGGACATGGTGGCTGCTAGCGGTGGCAGACCAGACGATCTAGGGCCGATTAGCAAGCTTGTAGGGGTTCGCCAGGGGGTGTATGGCCAACTTCATCCCGATGCCCAACGTTTGGGAGGTTTAGATTTCATGGCGCTGCGTGAACACGATGTTGGCCAACGCGCGGTAGTGCTCGCCCATGTTCTTGGCGTGCGCCAAGATGCCTTCGAGCAACCTGACTACGACCACGCCTTTGACGCCTACGAAGCGACGGGTGAGAACGTAGGTACGCTGCGCGCCTTCGGGGATGTACTGGCCTCGCTTCACCATGATGGTATGACGGATTTGAATACCGAGCAGCGCCAAACGCTGCTGGCGGTAATGAGCCGCACGTCTTCTGGTGAGCGCCGCTTGAAACAAGGGTTGGGCAGTGACATTCAGTTTGCTCATAAGACCGGTACTCAGCACCGTCGCAGCTGCGATGCTGGTATTGCTTTGCCTAGTGCATCGTCCAGCGTCTCTGCAGCGCAAGCACAGGGGCCATGGGTAATCGTAGCCTGCGGTAAAGGCCCTCTTCCAGTCAGCGCTCATGAGCACGCCTTGGCAAGCATTGGTGAAGCGCTGCGCAGCAGTGGCATGTTAGCTGGCCCTTAATCAAGCCAACGCTAGCGCCTAACCCTGCATCAGCATGATAAACTGATACACCGCTTTGGGGTTTTTAAATAAGGAGTTTGTTATGGCACGCGCCAGCGCCCGTCATATTTTGGTAAGCAGTGAAGAGCAGTGCAACGCACTGAAACAAGAGATCGAAAACGGTCGTGATTTTGCAGAAGTGGCCAAGCAGCACTCTAGCTGCCCTTCTGGCCGTCAAGGCGGCGACCTGGGTAGCTTTGGCCCCGGCCAAATGGTGCCGGAATTCGACAAAGTCGTCTTTAGTGGTGAACTGAACCAAGTGCATGGGCCGGTACAGACTCAGTTCGGCTATCACCTGCTGGAAATCACTAGCCGTAGCTAATGGCGCCGACTATCCGTCAAGCACCGCGACACGACTGTCGCGGTGTGAGGAGCACGCCTTGAACGATCCCATTATTACTATTGAAGGCTTGAACAAAACCTACGAAGGTGGCTTTCAAGCCCTTAGCCGTGTGGATTTAACGATTCAGCGCGGCGAGATTTTTGCCCTGCTTGGCCCCAACGGGGCGGGCAAAACCACGTTAATTAGCGTGGTCTGCGGGCTGGTGAACCCGACCCAAGGTCACGTTGTGGTTGATGGTTATGATAGCGTTAGCCACTATCGCCAGGCCCGTGAGCGTATTGGCCTTGTGCCGCAAGAACTGACCAACGAAGCCTTTGAAACCGTATGGAACACCGTCAGTTTTAGCCGAGGCTTGTTTGGCAAGTCGCCGAATCCTGCCCATATCGAAAAAGTGCTCAAGTCGCTGGCTCTGTGGGACAAACGCAACAATCGCCTGATGACGCTTTCAGGCGGTATGAAGCGCCGCGTCTTGATCGCCAAAGCGCTCTCTCATGAGCCGCGCATTCTATTTTTGGATGAGCCAACGGCTGGGGTAGACGTTGAGTTACGTCGGGATATGTGGAACGTGGTACGCGGGCTGCGGGATAACGGTGTCACGATCATTCTCACCACCCACTACATCGAAGAAGCCGAAGAAATGGCCGATCGCATTGGCGTCATCAATCGCGGTGAGATCGTTTTAGTGGAAGAGAAAGCAGCGCTGATGAACAAACTCGGCAGCAAGCAACTGACGCTACAGCTGCACACGCCGCTCACTGTACTTCCCACCGCGCTTGAGCAAGACGAGCTGAGCCTAACCGCCGACGGCTATGAGCTGGTGTACACCTATGATGGTCGCCAGGAAGAGGAAGGGCGCGGTATTTCTGCCCTGCTCACACAGTTGGAAAAAGCCGGCATTGGCTTTAAAGACCTGCATACTCGACAAAGCTCGCTGGAAGATATTTTCGTCGATTTGGTAAAGGAGCGCTCATGAACCTCTATCCCGTTCGCGCCATTTATATGGCAGAAATGGCGCGCACCCGCCGAACCTTGCTGCAAAGCATTGTATCGCCGGTGATTTCTACCTCGCTCTACTTTGTGGTGTTTGGCGCGGCGATTGGTTCACGCATCAGCGAGATCGATGGAGTCAGCTACGGTGCTTTTATTGTGCCGGGTCTGATTATGCTGATGTTGCTTACCCAGAGCGTGTCTAACGCTTCTTTCGGGATTTTCTTTCCTAAGTTTTCCGGCAGCATTTACGAAATTTTATCGGCGCCCATCTCCTATCTAGAGATTGTCGTGGGCTATGTGGGGGCGGCTGCCTCGAAATCGATCCTACTTGGGCTGATTATCCTGCTGACCTCTAACTTTTTTGTGCCGTTAGAGATTGCCCATCCGATTTGGATGCTGACCTTCCTGGTGCTAACCGCCGTCACTTTCAGTCTGTTGGGCTTTATCATCGGTATCTGGGCAGATGGGTTCGATAAACTGCAGCTGGTGCCGCTGTTAATTATCACCCCGCTGACGTTTTTGGGGGGCAGCTTTTACTCCATCGATATGCTGCCGCCGTTTTGGCAAACCGTCACTCTGGCCAACCCAGTGGTGTACTTAGTCAGCGGGTTCCGCTGGAGCTTCTACGGTATTAGCGATGTCAGCTTAGCGGCCAGCGTGGCGATGATCCTGCTCTTCCTAGCCGCCAGCCTTGCCACTATTGCCTGGATTTTCCGCACCGGTTATCGCTTAAAGCCTTGAATTTGCTGATTGCCTGTGGAGCGGTTCTTTGGCAACACCGCTCTCATGATGCGTTGTTTTTAATCAACCGTTCTTGGCTAAACCGTGCTCTTGGTTTACTTGTTCTTAGATACATCGTTCTTAGATAAATCGTTCTTAGACAAAAAGGTAACTCCCGCATATGCCGCTACTGCAAAGTATTGTGCACCGCCTTGATCCATCGCTAGATGGCGAGCGTTTAACCGTCACGGCGGCACCGGCTTCAACGCCTGCGGCCAACGACGACTCCGTGATGGCAAGCTTGGTGAATTCGTTAAACGATACCTACAACACCAAAGCCAAAGGGTGGGGGCGGTTTGCCGAACAGGGCGAGCAGGCTGGGCCGCTAGTAGCTTGGCTGCGGGCTTACATGGCCAAAGAGCAGGATTTTACCCAACTTTCGATTGCCATTGCCGAACGCCTTGCGCAAACGCTGCAAGAGCAGCTTTCGGTGAGCGGCTACTTGGTGTTCGCCCACCTGCGCCAGGGCGATACCGAGACGCTGTTTCTAGGCTTAGTTCATCAGCGGGAAGGGGTTGGCATTAATGCAGAGCACCAAGCAGTGCCCGCCGCGCAGCTTAATACCAGCCAGCTTACCTTGGCGGCACGGGTAAACCTTACCCAGTGGCAGAGCGATTCTGAAAGCGCGCAGTACGTATCGTTTTTAAAAGATCGCGGCGGCAAAAAGCTCGCCGATGGCTTGATAGCGCTGTTGGGCATGGAAGAGGGCATTGATGCCCCCGCCGAAACCCGTACGCTATTAAAAGCCTTCAGTGATTACGTCGAAAAAGAGAACTACGACGACGAAGCCAGCCGAGAAAAAACCGACACCCTGGTGGATTATGCCAACGAGCAGCTGCGCCGTGGCGAGCCAATGACGCTGGAAGAACTTTCAGGCTTGGTGGACGAAAAACAGCCCAAAGCGTTTTACGACCATATCCGCAATGCTGACTACGGCCTGTCGCCGGAGATCCCGCCAGATAAGCGCACTATCAGCCAGTTTCGACGCTTTACCGGACGTGCAGGGGGTGTATCGATCAGTTTTGATTCCCACCTGCTTGGTTCCAGCATCGAGTACGATGAACACCAGGACCGCTTAATTATTAAGCAAGTGCCCAAGCAGCTAAAAGAGCAGCTGGCGAAGCGTAAGGAGTGACAGTGATTGGTGTGAGGTGTGAGAGTGGTGTGCTTTCAGTTTTAAGGCAGCGTAGGCACTTAGAGCGGTAGCTGCAGTCCAAAAGAGGGACTCAATAATAGGAGAGAAGCTGTGTTGGATGCCATTAGCAATTTCTTCCAACGGGCGCTGGCAGAACCTGAGCAGCGCGATAACCAGACCCTGACGCTAGAACTCGCAACGGCGGCGCTGTTGTGTGAAGTCATGCGTGCTGACTATGATCAAAGCGATGCTGAGCGCGCCGCACTCAAGCAAATGCTTATCAACCGCTACCACCTAAGTGAAAGTGACGTTAACGAGCTAATGGCGTTAGCGGAAGCCGAAGTGGATGACGCCGTCGACCATTATCAGTTTGTCAGTCTGATCAAAGCGCACTACGGGTATGAACAGCGCTGTGAGTTGGTGGCGTTAATGTGGCAGCTTGCTTGGGCCGATGGCAGCATCGACCCGCTCGAAGAGCACCGTATCAGGCGGCTGGCAGACCTTTTACACGTCAGCCATAGTGATTTTATTCGCAGTAAATTGCAGGCTGAAGCGTCTCATCAGACGTACTAGGCCTTACTACTCTACTCCTGCGCTTCCAGTAAGCCCACCACTAGCTGGTGGAGCTGTTGCTGAAACTGTCCGCCAGGCGAAGGTGGTGTAGGGTCGGAGGTGATCACAATAGTCATTTCCCGCTCAGGGATCACGTATAACGCCTGCCCTCCGTAACCTCGGCCATAGACCACCGGCACGTCTGCAAGGGTGGTTATAAACCAGCCGTAGCCGTAACCATCGCCTGTCCAGGGGGAATAGCCTCTGGGTGTCCACGAAGCCTCTACCCAGTCTTCAGGCAATATTCGCTGCCCACTGACGATGCCATCATTACGATAAAGCTCGCCCACGGCCACTAGTGCCCTGGGAGAAAGCAGCATGTCGTTGCCGCCGAAGTAAATGCCTTGTGGGTCTTGTGGCCAGGCAGGAATCGTAATATCCAGCGGCCCGCCCAGCAAGCGCTGTGCAAGGGCATGGGTACTTTCACCGCTGGCCTGGGTAAGCGCCGCAGAAAGTAAGTGGCTAGTGCCAGTGGAATAGAGCATGCGCCCACCAGGCTCATCCACAAACGGGCGCGTTAACGCATCATTTACCCAGTTTCTGCTGGCGACCCAGGCACCGTAGTTGCTGCCTGACGTTCGCTCAAGACCTGCCTGTAAGGCAAGTAAATGAGCCACGGTAATATCGTTAACCTGTGGGTCTACCCCGTTGGGGAGTTGGCCTAGCAGGGTTGCCAGCGGCTGTTCTACCGCGTCAATAACGCCATCTTCAATCGCTGCGCCGGTAATGGCGGCCAGCACCGTTTTAGAAAGGGATTTGATGTTAGTCGGGGTTGCGAGCCCTGGGCCGCCCTGGTGCAGCTCGTGAACAATATCACCATCATGGGCGATGACGATCGCATGTACACGACCAAGCTCGCCTGCTTGCCGATCCAGCGCTTGCAGCGCGGCGGCTGAAGGCTCTTCTGCCACTGCCAAGGCAGGCAAAAAAGAAGTAACGTTACACGTAAGCAAGAGAGCGAGAGTCTTCGAGCGCATGTTGAGCCTTTCGTAGAGTGGCAACACCTTCGAGGCGCTAAGTCGTAGGAGGTTCAATAAACAGCCTGGCAGCTGAAAATAGTGAATAATGATTAAAAGAACAGGTGGCTACATGACGCAAAATTAACAAATCACTGCTAGGCTTGGAATAGTCTTTCAAAGGTTGAGCATCCTGTTGCCTTCTTTGAAACGAAAAGCTTGAAAAGTAACAGCCTAAAACGCAAAAGCAAGGAGTGCCCCTATGCGTAATATTATCTACATTGTTGGTTTGATCGTTGTCGTGCTATTTATTCTTTCACTACTCGGACTGCGCTAATT
>SKHS01000222.1 GCA_007116835.1 Halomonas sp. | reverse complement strand
CAGCGCTAGCCGCCCCAGCGGCGGAATTCTGAGACGCATTGTAACGAAAGCCAACGCTTACCGCACCCATCCCGAAACAGGTTCGCCGCGCAAAAAACCCGGCTTATGCCGGGTTAGTCACTGACAACCATCTCTTCCTAGGCGTTAACACACCATCTATCAGAAACGGTAGGTAAGCTGAGCACCGAAACCGTGGGCTTCGTTTTTATAGTCAGCGGAGTAATTAGAGGTAATCGGTGGCGTTTGCTGACCTGCCACGGTGAAGCTGTCGGTTTTAGTTTGCTCGACATGGGTGCCGCGCTCGGTCAGGTACGAGTAAGCAACATCAAGCGTCAGGTCAGGCGTAGGGCTCCAGCCTGCACCAATCGAGAAAATGCGCCGATCATCAGAGGGAATGCGCACACTACGGGTTGCGTCCTGAGTCGGTGTAAAGTCTAGCGCGACCCCTGCACGCAGTGCCAAAGCTGGCGTTAGCTGGTACTCACCACCGGTTGAAAACGCCCATGCATTTGAGTAATTCTGCTGTTCATTGGTGATTTCACCCCGCTCGGTACCGGTGACCAAAATCTGGTCAAAGCGGCTCCAACGTGCCCAGGAGGCACCAAACATAAGCTTGAGGTTGTCGCTCATTTGCTGAGTAAGCGAGAAGTTGACGGTTTCAGGTGTGGTTAGATCCAACGCCGCCGTATCCGTTACTGTGCCAACCCCTAACTGATCCAATACTGGCGAACTCGCCGTAAAGCTGCCCTCAAGATTGAAATCTACTTTAGAGCGGTACGTTAAACCAAATGTCGTTTCAGGTGCAGGTTGGTAGATAATACCCAAGTTATAACCCCAGGCTTCATCGTCGCCTTCCACGCGAGAATCCACTTCAGAAAGGCCTAGCGGCGTTGCCACCGGCACCTGACGGCGTAACTCACCGTCAATCCGGTTGTAAGTTAAGCCAACGCCAACGCCCCACTGTTCATTAAAACGGTAGGAAACCGTAGGCTGAGCCGTTATGACTTTAACTTCAGTATAATTACCCTGATTACGCCCCATAAAACTATCTTCATAGTCGGTTTTAGAGCCAAAGGGAGCGTAAACCCCAAAACCAAATGCCAGCTGTTCATTCACCGGATGCGCATAGAAAGCAAAAGGAACCAGCGTGCCCGGCACCATATCACCGTCATTGGTGCCTGAAACAGGCAGTGTATCTGTCATACCACCGGTAGCCTGCGCAATGGCAGGACTGCTTTGCGACGCCTGGGCGTTCGAGATAGAACTATTTACATTAAGGTACGTACCCCCCGCCGTAATTTGAGCACGGTCGAGGAACGACATCCCCGCCGGGTTACCAAAAACGATGGTTGCATCGTTAACATTAGAGCTACGTCCAGCATGGCCATACCCTTGGCCGCTGACGCTCTGCTCGTTAATTTGATATCCGCCTGCGTGCGCGTGGCTAACAAAAGCCACTGAAGCTACTGCGGCCGCCAGAGTGAGCTTTTTAAAGTTATTATGCATAGAGGGCCTCTTTTCCCAATGATCAGGTGGGGACTGCTATCCACCATGGTTGTTCTTACACGTCAGTTTTCGCCCAATGCACCCTTGGGATCAAGGGCAAACGAGCGTTTTATTTCGGTTTTGTCTTATACATTAGTCGAACGGGTGTTTTAAATCAGTGTTTTAGTCATTTTGCCTGACGACCCTAATACCGCTTGACCTGTGTGTTACCCATAGGTTTTACACTAAAAAGCATCAACACTTCCACGCAGAGGACGTTATGCAATCTGTAGCGATGAAGGTCGGCGAGCTTGCCAAACACGGTAACGTTACCGCTGAAACGGTTCGTCACTACACCCGCGAGGGGTTGCTGGCACCGACACGCCACCCTGACAACGGCTACCAGTTATTTTCAACCACTGACTTAGAGCGCCTAAACTTTATTCAGCGCGCACGCAAACTGGGCTTTAGCGTGGCTGAGATTCGCGACATCCTGGCCCATGCTGACCAGGGGGATTCCCCCTGCCCACTGGTGCGCGACCTACTCACCCATCGGCTACCGCAAATTCGTGCACGCATTGCTGAACTGGAAGCGCTAGCTAAGCGAATGGAGCAGGCACTCGAAAGTTGGCAGGACATGCCCGACGGCACGCCCGACGGCCATAGCCTGTGCCGATTAATCGAAAGCTTTCCCGAGGAGGCACCATGCAGTCAAACGACTTGCAGCCACAAATGCTGATTCGTACCGTGCCGGGCATGAACTGTCAGGGGTGTGTGAAGCGCATGCGCGAAGCGATTCAGGCCAAAGACTCTAATGCAGAAGTAGTCGGTATCCCCGCTGACAAGCGCCTGGAAGTCGTCAGCACGCTAACGGATGACGCGCTTAACAGCGCGCTACACGGTGCAGGCTACCCACCCGGCGATATGCCAGAAGAAGAGGCTGTAGAGGAAAGTAGCGCCTCTCCCAATGAAGCTGGCGTCACTGCGGACGCCGATGTGAATGCTGATGCCAATAGTCACCCGGCAGTGACCAACGCATCACACAGTGGCTCAACCAGCCAGCAGATCCGCCTAGCAATCAGCGGCATGTCCTGCGCTAGCTGTGTTAAAAGCGTACAGAAGGCCTTGGAAAAAACCCCAGGCGTTGAGACGGCCAACGTTAACTTCGGCACCCACACCGCCCAGGTGTTTGGTCAGGCCGACTCACAGGCATTGATCGCTGCGGTTGAGTCCGCAGGGTATAGCGCCGAACCCATTATCGATATGCGTGAAGCTGAAAAAGCCCGCGCAGAGCAGGACGCCAAGCTGTACAAACGGCGGCTCAAAGGTAGCGCTTGTTCACTAGCGCTGGCCATTCCACTGATGCTCAGCATGTTTTTCTACCACCCTCATCCGGTCGGCACCGGGCGGCTTTTCTGGTTGGTTATCGGGCTATTGACCCTGGCCATACTGGTATTTCCTGGTCGTCACTTTTTTGTTAATGCCTGGAAAAATCTCAAGCACCATCAGGCCAACATGGATACCTTGGTCGCCATGGGTACCGGCACCGCCTGGCTGTATTCCATGGCAGTGGTTGCCTTTGCGCCCTGGCTACCCGAGGTCGCCCATGGCATCTATTTTGAAGCCTCTGCCATGGTCATCGGCCTGATTCTGCTGGGTAACGCCATGGAACTAAAAGCCCGTGGGCGCACCAGCGACGCGCTGAAGCGCCTTCTCGATCTGCAAAGCCGCACTGCTCGCGTGATCCGCGACGGTGAGGAGCAGGAAATCGAGATTGACGCCGTGCGCAGCGGTGATCACATCCGCGTACGCCCAGGCGAGCGCCTGCCGGTGGATGGGGAAGTGCTTGAAGGCACTAGCCATATTGATGAGTCCATGTTGACCGGCGAGCCGGTACCAGTGAAAAAAGCAGCCGGAGACGAAGTCAGCGCAGGCACTGTTAACGGCAAGGGTGGCCTGGTTTATCAGGCCACCCGTGTCGGAGCCGATACCCGACTAGGGCAGATTACCGAGCAGGTCGCCAACGCTCAAAACTCGCGCCCGCCGATTGGCGAGCTGGCCGACAAGGTATCGAGTATCTTCGTGCCCTCGGTGATGATTATCGCGGTGCTGACGGCACTGGTATGGTTCAATGTCGGTGCCGAGCCACGGGTAATTCACATGCTGGTAACGGCCACCACAGTGCTAATTATCGCCTGCCCCTGTGCACTCGGCCTCGCAACGCCTATCTCGACCATGATTGGGGTCGGCAAGGCGGCTGAACATGGGGTTTTGGTACGCAACGGCGAAGCCCTGCAAACTGCCAGCAAGCTAACGACGCTGGTGGTCGACAAAACCGGTACGCTGACCGAAGGCAAGCCTAGCGTTACGGAGGCACATACCCTTCAGGGCGATGAAGAGACCGCACTTGGCTATGTGATGGCACTTGAACGTGGCTCGGAGCACCCGCTGGCAGCGGCACTCACCGCCCATGGCGAAGCAGCCAACGTAAAAGCGGCTGAGATTCGCAACTTCGACAGCGTGACCGGTGGTGGCGTCAAAGCTGAAACGCCCGACGGCAAGTCGCTGCTGCTGGGTAATGCTCGCCTGCTGGAGAACGCTGACATTGACCTTGCTACCGGACAGGACACCGCTCGTACACTGGAAGACAAGGCCCGCACCCTGGTGTACCTGGCGGTTGACGGCCAGCTGACGGCGCTATTTGGCATCAGCGACCCGCTGCGTCACGACACCAAAACGGCCATCAAACGGCTGCAGGATGATGGCTTGAAAGTCGTGATGCTGACCGGCGACAACCCACATACCGCCGCCGCCATTGCCCGTGAAGTGGGAATAGACGACTACCGCGCTGGGCTGTTACCGGAAGATAAACACGCTGAGATCGAGCGTTTGCAGCAGGCCGGTGAAGTGGTGGGCATGGTCGGCGACGGCATCAACGACGCCCCTGCCTTGGCTCGCGCCAACGTTGGCTTTGCCATCGGCCAGGGAACCGATGTGGCGATTGAAAGCGCGGGCATGACGCTAATGCGCGGTTCGCTGCACGGGGTGGCGGACGCCATCGAGATCAGTCAGGTGACCCTTCGTAATATCAAACAGAACCTAGTGGGCGCCTTTGGCTACAACGTGCTGTGTATCCCGATTGCCGCCGGCGTTTTCTACCCGCTGACCGGCATGCTGCTTTCGCCGATGATTGCCGGGGCAGCTATGTCGCTGTCCTCCATCACCGTGGTTAGTAACGCCAACCGCTTAAGGCTTTGGAAGACCCAACGCAAAAGCACTGCCAGCCATTCAGACACGGCCACAACACAGGAGCAACGCGTATGAGTATTCTGGTTAACCTCGCTGGCCTTGGCCTGATCGCTGCCATCGTCTGGTGGTTCTGGCTTAGCGCTTGATAGGCAGTTTCATCGTGGTTTTAGCGTCATCGGCAGACCACCTTGAGGACGCAACGTCAGCCGGCACTCTATGCTTACCTGGTGGTCAGGAACTAGTGTCGGCGTGAAGTGCTGTGCCAATGTCGCCAAGCAGAGCACTCCCTCATAAAGCCCAAAGCGTTTCCCCAGACACACCCGGGGCCCCACGCTAAAGGGTAAATAAGAGAATTTATCTGGACGAGGCGCCCCCGGAAGGAAACGTTCTGGAACAAAATGATCAGGAGCAATCCATAGTTTGCGATGTCGGTGCAGCAGCCAGGGGGAAACTAGCAAAACGGTGCCGTTGCGCACCTCGCGATTACGCACCTTATCATTACCTCGCGCTTGACGGCTTAGCATGGGTACCGGCGGGTACAGCCGCATGGCTTCCTCGAACACAGCCATCGTGTACGGCAGTTTATCGACATCCTCATAACATGGCGCTCTACCACCGAGTACTTCATCTAGTTCATGCTGTAGCCGCGCCATGGCTTGTCGATCATAATCGAGCAAATACCAGCACCAAGACAATGCATTTGCCGTTGTTTCATGTCCTGCCATAAACATGACAATGGCTTCATTACGCACCGCTTTCCGCCCCATCGGACAGCCATTATCTTCGCCATCTTTCATAGACGTCATAAAGCTCTCAATCAGGCTATGCTGCCCTTGCCCTGACCTGTTCGTATGACGATCAATGATGCGGTCAATAATTTCATGCACTTGTTTTGCAGAATAACGCGTACGCGCCCTTCGCAGTGGATTACCTAGCAAACTTAAAAATGGCAATCCCAGCATATTGGCCATATCTAAATGCTCAGAGTGACGCTGGTATTCGGTGAAACCAGCCACCACCTGCTCAGCCTCTTCGTCTGTGGTGTCATCCCCAAAAATCGTTCGGCCAATGATACGTGCCGTTAAATGAGCCATCTCAGTAAGCATGTCGATGGGCGTCTCAGGCGAGTGATCCCCCCACCGCTTAGCAGTCTCACCTGCTGAGGCGGTCATGATGGTACAAAAACCAGGTAACAGGGCATTTGTTAGTGATGGAGCACACTGACGTCGACGCTGGCGCCACAAATCGCCATCGCTGACAAACAATCCATCATCAAGTAGCGGTTCCAGAGCACGGCGCATTTGCGGACTTTTACGATCATAATTGTCATGCTGTTCAAGGAAAACGCGACGAACCGTATCGGGGCTATTACACAGAACATAGTCTTGCTTCATCAGCGACATGCGCGAGGTACGTATTGAGTAATCTTCCTCCCGCCAGACAGAAAGTAAATTGTGCTGCGCCAAACGCAGCCGATGCACGATGCCTTTGCTGGCTGAAACAGGCGTTACCTTGACCGGAGGTTCCAAACACTTAGCTCGGTTCAACGCCTCAGAAAGTCCCTGGTGGCCATTCGTGTTGTTTGCTGTTGTCGCTTTGCATAAAACACTATCGTGGTGCATTG
>SKHS01000217.1 GCA_007116835.1 Halomonas sp. | reverse complement strand
CTGCGGTCGTGTTAATGGCTGGCCTGCAAGGTGCAGGTAAAACCACCTCGGTAGCTAAGCTGGCGCGCTACCTGCGCGAGCGCGAAAAGAAAAAAGTGCTGGTGGTCTCTGCCGACGTTTATCGTCCGGCGGCGATTGATCAGCTAGAAACGCTGGCAAAAGAAGTGCAGGTGGATTTCTTTCCGTCTCGCTCTGATCAGAAGCCGGTGGATATTGCCATGGCGGCAATCAAACACGCCAAAATTCAGTTCCACGATGTTGTGTTAGTCGATACCGCCGGACGTCTGGCCATCGACGAAGCGATGATGGCCGAAATTCAGGCGCTGCATAAGGCCATTTCGCCGCAAGAAACGCTGTTTGTGGTCGATGCCATGACCGGCCAGGATGCGGTGAACACGGCGAAAGCATTTCACGATGCACTGCCGCTGACCGGGGTGATTCTCACTAAGGCTGACGGTGACGCCCGCGGTGGTGCAGCGCTTTCGGTTCGTCATATCACTGGCAAGCCGATCAAGTTCATGGGGGTTGGTGAGAAGGTAGACGCCCTAGAGCCTTTCCACCCGGATCGCGTGGCATCGCGGATCCTGGGGATGGGCGACATGCTGTCGCTGATCGAAGAAGCCGAACGCACGGTAGATAAAGACAAAGCCGCCAAATTGGCCAGCAAGGTTAAGAAAGGCGATGGTTTTGATCTAGAAGATTTCCGTGATCAGCTCCAACAGCTCAAGAAAATGGGCGGTATGGGTGGCCTGCTTGGTAAGCTGCCAGGTATGGGGCAAATGGCAGAAATGGCTCAAGGTCCTGGCCCGGAAAAAGAGCTTGGCAAGCTAGAAGCGTTGATTAATTCGATGACGCCGAAAGAGCGTCGTAAGCCGGAGATCATCAACGGCTCGCGCAAGCGCCGTATCGCAACCGGCGCAGGCCTGCAAGTGCCCGACTTAAACCGCTTGCTAAAACAGCACAAGCAGATGCAGAAAATGATGAAAAAGGCAGGCAAAAAAGGCGGCATGCAGAAAATGATGCGCGGCATGTCCGGCATGATGGGCGGCGGCGGTGGGCCAGGTGGTCCTGGCGGCCCAGGTGGCATGGGCGGTATGGGTGGCCCCGGCGGCCTTCCGTGGCGCTAAATCACCGTTGTTAGCACTGCAAAGGGCTTGGCAAGGTTGACGGCCTGTGAGTTTTCTGGCTGTCAGGCTTTCCAAGCCGAGCGCATTTGCGTAGAATGCGGCCTCTTCATGCGTGGGTGTTGGCGAAAAATGCGTAAGCATTGCCTAGACGCACGCCAGTGAAGACCCAAAGGGTACGCAGCAAATCACTGATTAGTGTGCCGTACCAAGAAAACAGTATGAAGAGTGTTCTGTTAGCGATCGACGCTATTTCACACTCTCGTAACCTCAACCGAAGGATAGTTATCGTATGGTTACCATTCGTTTGGCACGTGGTGGCGCCAAAAAGCGTCCCTTTTATCACCTGACTGTTACCGATTCACGCAACGCCCGCGATGGTCGTTTCATCGAGCGTATCGGCTTCTTCAACCCGGTGGCCCGTGGTCAAGAAGAGCGTCTACGCGTTGATCTTGAGCGTGTGACTCACTGGCAGAGCCAAGGCGCCCAACTGTCTGGTCGTGTTGCTGAGCTGGTTAAAGAAGCACGCAAACAGGCCTAAGCCTGTTAATACGTGTTTGTCAGAGGCTGTTTGCCAGTCACTGATAGTAGATGATGTTGTGGTAATTCGGTGGAGCGGTCGTCGATGACGCGTTTTGAAACTAGCCATACAGACGACGCACATGTGGTGCTTGGTAAGCTAACTAGCCCTCACGGGATTAAAGGTTGGCTTAAGGTTTATTCCTATACCAATCCCATAGACAGCATCATGGAATACCCAGAATGGTGGGTGCGCCAAGGGGAAACTCTCACGCGCATGACGGTTGTTCAGGGGCGTCGGCAAGGCAAGGGTCTTGTGGTGCAGCTAAAAGGTATTGATGACCGAACGGCAGCCGAAGCGCTGGCGCAAACGGACATCGTGATGCCGAAAGAGGCACTGCCTACGCTTTCCGACGACGAGTATTACTGGCATGAGCTGGAAGGTCTGACGGTTTTC
Organism: Halomonas sp.; assembly: GCA_007116835.1. Classification (GTDB taxonomy): domain Bacteria; phylum Pseudomonadota; class Gammaproteobacteria; order Pseudomonadales; family Halomonadaceae; genus Vreelandella. The sequence goes on along the minus strand of SKHS01000217.1, from coordinate 4,301 downwards.
ACTCAGTCAGGCGAGCGGTTAGGACAGGTCAGTTACCTGTTTGAAACCGGCGCAAACGATGTCATGGTGGTGCGCGGTGATAACGACGCAATCGATAAGCGTGAGCGACTGTTACCTTTCTTGCCCAATGATGTGATTGTTGAAATCAGCCTCGAAGATGACCGTATGGTCGTGAATTGGGACCCTGAGTTTTGAAAACAGGTTTGGGTAAGCAGTTGTTGAGCGAGCTCACAGTAACTGATTCAACCGTTACTGCAGCAGACGGCGAAGAAAGCAGTCAGACAGATGCTCCCGCGATGTGGATTGGGGTGGTGTCGTTGTTTCCAGAGATGTTTGATGCGATTACCCAGCAGGGCGTGGTCGGTCGAGCAGTAGAGAAGCAGCGTATTGCTCTGGAGTTTTGGAATCCGCGCGACTATGCCACCGATCGCCACCGCAGCGTGGACGATCGCCCTTACGGCGGCGGCCCCGGTATGCTGATGAAGGTAGACACGCTACGTGCGGCTATCTTTGATGCTCGGCAACGGGCAGAGCAAGCGACGGGACAATCGCCTACCGTGATCTATCTCTCGCCCCAAGGGCGTAAGCTGGATCAGCAGGGCGTTCAAGCGCTTGCCTCAGCAGGCCCTTTGGTTGTAGTGGCTGGGCGCTATGAAGGCATTGATGAGCGTGTGGTAGAAAGTGATATCGATGAAGAGTGGTCAATTGGTGACTATGTGCTGAGCGGCGGTGAGTTGCCTGCAATGGTGCTAATTGACGCGGCGGCACGGCTGGTACCCGGCGTATTGGGCCACCAGGATTCCGCTATCGAAGACTCGTTTAATGACGGTTTGTTAGACTGTCCGCACTATACCCGTCCTGAAACGATCGACGGGCGACAAGTGCCTGATGTGCTGTTAAGCGGTAATCATGCGGCCATCAAGCGCTGGCGGTTAAAGCAGTCGTTAGGCCGTACATGGCAGCGTCGTCCTGATCTGTTGGCGGGGCGCACACTTGATGCCGAGCAGCAGCGGCTGTTAGACGAGTTTATCGAGGAACACGTTCTGTCAGCAAAGTAGTTGTTTGTCAGCTAATCGAGACAGAGCGGCGGTGCAGGGCGAATAAGGCAGATCGTCTACTCGATAGAGAGAGTCAGCCGACGCACCTGCGTCACCCATAACGACTCCCGCGTGGCTCGCTTCGAGCGCCGGGATCACGGTTTGCCCCTTCCACAACTGCGTGGCAAGCCATTACGTTATTCAGGAGTATGAAAATGAGCAGCAAGAACAAGGTGATCCAGGCGATCGAATCCGAGCAAATGGGTAAAGAGATTCCGGCCTTTGCACCGGGCGACACCATCGTCGTTCAGGTTAAAGTAAAGGAAGGTACCCGCGAGCGTCTGCAGGCGTTTGAAGGTGTGGTCATCGGTAAGCGTAACCGTGGCCTGAACTCCGCTTTTACCGTGCGTAAAATTTCTCACGGTGTTGGCGTTGAGCGTACTTTCCAGACTTACAGCCCGTTGGTTGACTCCATTGAAGTCAAGCGTCGCGGTGACGTTCGTCAAGCCAAGCTTTACTACCTGCGTGAGCGCAGCGGTAAGTCGGCGCGTATCAAGGAAAAGCTGGCTTAACTGCCGCTTTTTCACGGGCGCTCTGCGCCCGGATACCAAGACCCCGTCACCGCTCTGCGGGGCGGGGTTTTTGTTTGTGCGGAATCACCGTCAAGAGACCGTTAGCCTATGAGCGTGATTGATGCCTTTTTAGATGCCCTGTGGCTTGAGCAAGGGGCAAGCGACCATACGCTAGCGGCCTACCGACGTGACCTGAGCGCTTGGCAACAGCAGCTCGAACGTGTGGAAGAAACGCTGCTAACGCCTTCGCCAGAACGTTTTAGCGAGTGGTTAGCGGTGCGTCGCGAGCAGGGCTACCAGTTGCGCAGCGACGCACGCTTACTCTCGTCGCTGCGCAGCTTTTATCGCTGGGCAAGGCTGTATGGGCACATTGCCAGCGATCCTCTCGCCAGTGTGGCCCTTCCAACAGTGCGGCCCAGCTTGCCCAATACGTTAGAAGAGGAGGAGGTCGAGCGCCTACTGCTCGCCCCCGATATCACTACCTCGCTTGGGGTGCGTGACCGTACCATGCTTGAATTGCTGTATGCCTGCGGGTTGCGTGTGTCAGAGCTGGTTGGCCTGACTGGCGATGCGGTGAACCTGCGTCAAGGGGTTGTGCGGGTAAGGGGTAAGGGTGATAAAGACCGGCTGGTTCCTATGGGTGAAGAAGCGGCCGAGTGGATAGAGCGTTATTTAAAGACGGCGCGCCCTGCGCTGATGCAAGACCCAACGCGGCCTGCACTTTTTCCTGGGCGGGCAGATAAAGCGATGACGCGGCAAACGTTTTGGCACCGTATTAAAGTGCATGCGATAGCCGCAGGCATTACGCGCCCTTTGTCGCCACATACGTTGCGTCATGCGTTTGCGACCCATTTATTGAATCATGGGGCCAATTTGCGGGTCGTACAGCTGTTGCTAGGTCATAGCGATCTATCGACAACGCAAATTTATACCCATGTTGCTCAGGCCCGCCTAGAGCAGCTGCATGCCGAACACCATCCGCGAGGTTGAAGAAATAATGCACCAACGTATGCCTTTAGTTGCTAAATCTTGTGTTCCTTGGATAGTGGTGGCGGGCTTGTTATTGCCCGTTGCTGCCAATGCTGATGACATTGCCGAACGTTTGGCGGAAACGTTACAAGTTAACGGCCAACCCATGCCGGTAGAGCAAGTAAGTGCAACGCCAATGGAAGGGGTGTACCACGTTCGTTTAGACAACGGGGAGTCCTTCTACTCTAACGCTGATGGCAGCCATTTTTTAGTGGGGGACCTCTACCAAAATGCGGATAATGGCCTGCTTAACCTAACCGAGCAGGGACGTAACCAGGAAAGAGCCGATGCGCTTGCCGCTGTGCCAGATAGCGAGCGTGTTATTTTTAGGGGAATGAATTCACCAAAAGCGACGGTTATTGTGTTCACGGACCCTAGTTGCCCCTACTGTGTACGCCTGCATGAAGCAATACCAGAGCTTAACGAACGTGATATAGCGGTACATTATATGGCGTTCCCGCGGGCAGGTATGGGCAGTAGCGCTGCAACGTCGTTAGAACGTGTGTGGTGTTCAGAAAACCGCAGCGAAGCGATGAACCAGGTTAAACAGGGGCAGACGTTGGCCACCACGGCAAATTGTAACAACCCCGTGGCCGAACAATATGAACTTGGCAAAATGCTGGGCGTTCAGGGAACCCCTGCCATTGTATTACCCGATGGCCAAATGGTACCTGGGTTTGTACCCCCCGACCGGCTGGTTGGCATGTTAGGCTTAGAAAACGAATAACGTCACGGCAAGTGACGGTCGATAGCGCTGAGACACTGATTTACGAGGCGGCACCTGGGGTGCCCATCACGAAAGGGGAAGTATTTTGAAACCGGTAAGAGTAGGCATTTGTGGGTTAGGTACAGTCGGTGGCGGTACGTTCAACGTGTTAACACGTAATGCGGATGATATTAGCCGTCGTGCAGGTCGCCCGATTGTGATTGAGCAGGTTGCCCACCGCAGTATTCATCCTGACTGCGATATTACCGGCATTAACGCAACCTCTGATGTGTTTGAGGTAGCGAACAACCCCAATGTGGATGTGCTGGTAGAGTTGATCGGCGGCTACGATATTGCCCGTGAGCTGGTGCTGACCGCCATTGAAAACGGCAAGCACGTGGTCACCGCTAATAAGGCGCTGATTGCGGTGCACGGTAACGAAATTTTCCGCGCCGCTCATGAAAAAGGCGTTATTGTTGCCTTTGAAGCAGCGGTAGCCGGTGGTATCCCAGTCATCAAGTCGTTGCGCGAAGGCCTGGGTGCAAACCGCATCGAGTGGGTAGCGGGCATCATTAATGGCACTGGCAACTACATCCTCACCCACATGCGTGATGAAGGCCGCGCGTTTGAAGACGTGTTGGCCGAAGCGCAGGCGTTAGGTTATGCCGAATCTGATCCCACCTTTGATGTGGAGGGTATCGATGCTGCCCATAAGTTGACCATTCTGGCATCCATTGCCTATGGCGTGCCGCTGCAGTTTGAAAAAGCCTTTACCGAAGGCATTTCCCGCATTACCGCCGAAGACGTTGAGCAGGCCGATAACCTGGGCTATGTGATTAAACACCTGGGCATTTCTAAACGAACTGATCAAGGGCTGGAACTGCGGGTTCACCCAACGCTGATTCCTAAAGAGCGCTTGCTGGCCAATGTGCACGGCGTTAAAAATGCGATTGCTGT
>SKHS01000126.1 GCA_007116835.1 Halomonas sp. | reverse complement strand
GGTGACCCGGACTTTGTTGAGGCCCCCGGCGGGGATTGGCAACTAATGCTGGCGCCTGACTATTTAGCGAGTCGTAGTGCATTGATTGGCGAAGAAAGCATGGGGAGCGGCGCAAAGCCGGGCAATCCTGGTGAACTTTCCGTTAGTTTTGCAAGCCAGCCCGAGCAGCCAGAATACGGTACTAGCCATATCAGTATTGTAGATACGGATGGCAATGCGATTGCGATGACCACGACCATTGAGCAAGCCTTTGGGTCGCGTATGTTGGCGGATGGTGGAACAGGCTTGGCTGGCGGCTATTTGCTCAATAACGAGTTAACGGATTTCTCGTTTGTGCCTGAAATTGACGGCGAATTGGTAGCTAATCGTGTTGAACCTGGTAAGCGTCCACGTTCCAGCATGAGTCCTACCTTGGTATTTGATCAGGAGAGTGGTGAGTTAGTTGCTAGCCTAGGCTCCCCAGGTGGTGCCGCCATTATTCACTACACTGCCCGCACGCTACAGGCGATGCGCGACTGGGGGCTAGATGCTCAGGAGGCGTTAAACTTACCGCATGCGATTACCCTCGGGGGTGATGTGTTTGTTGAAGAGGGGCGCTTCCCCGACGACATCATTGAGGCTCTCCGGGAGCGGGGACATACGGTCAGCGAACGTGAGCTTACCAGTGGCCTACAGGCCATCATGCGTCTGGAAGACGGTAGTCTGTTCGGCGGTGCAGACCCACGCCGCGAAGGAATCGTCATGGGCGATTGAGTTGACGACTGACTGTGCGTTCAGTCAAACGATTATTGGCGCAACCAGTTACGTAACTTCACCAGCATTAGGCCGCCGTCGCTCAGCGTACGGCGGTCTTCGATTAGCTCTCTAAGGCGGTCTGGGTAGTCGGTGATAATGGCGTCAACGCCTAGGTCGATCAGTGTTGACATGCGCGCACGGTCATTGACGGTCCAGGCATGTATTTCGTAGCCATAAAGTGCGGCTAAGGTGATTTCTTGACGGTTAATGCGATTGTGACGAAGGCCCAGTGCGTCAAACTGGCGACGGTCTAACGTGCCAGGCAGAATCAGCTGTGCTAACAGTGTGACACGCAGCTCAGGTGCTCGCTGTTTCAAGTACGTAACGGTACTCGGCGACATAGTGGCAACGCGCATCTCCAGCAATGTATTTGGAAAGCCACAGTTTGCGTTGGCTTGTAGGGGGTTGCTCTGGGTTGCCCAGCAGCGATAACGACGATCCGTCTCGGCATCCAGGGTGGCTAACACGGCGCGTGCTAATGCCTGCTCTTCGCCAGGAAGGGGTTTCATATCGATCATCAAAGAGGCGCGCCCACGCACGGTGGTTAAGGCATCATCTAACCCGGCAATTCTTTCGTTCTGAAACGCATCTCCAAACCAGCTTCCCACATCAAATGCACTTAATTCTGCTCGGGTTAAGTCGCCAAATTCACGCCGGTCACCGGTTAGGCGTGCAAGGCTGCGATCATGATAAAGTAGTACGTGGCCATCAACGCTAAGGCGTACATCTAACTCAACAGCATCAGCGCCATCTTTCATTGCCTGCTGTATGGCGGCTAAGGTGTTTTCTGGCGCGACCATTGAACTGCCTCGATGGGCAATAATTGTCACGTTGTCGCGGATTTCAAAGCTATTAAGTATCCACCAGGCTTGTAGCCCTGCCAGCAGTAGTACGCTCAACTCAATAGCCCACGCAAGTCGGCCTGGGTGTGCATCGTTTGAGCGAGGTAAAGGGCGTGCTTCTTGGTGTGCCAGCTGCAGGTAAAGGCAAGCCGAGAGTAGGGCGTTGGTGGCGATCCCTAAAAACGTAATGGTGAGTGTCACCAAAACGTAGCTGGTCAAATAAGCCAGCATCGCCGGAATCAGCACAGCATTATGTTCTGGCAGCCACCATAGAAGTGGGGTCACAATACTGTCAAAGAGCCATGTCGCCATGATGGGCAGGCTAATGATAATCAGCAGTAGTGCCAGAACGGCTGCGCCAATCGAGCGGTGCCACCCTCTAGTTAAACGAACGCTGTGTTTGAGTGCTTGATAAGGGCTGCAGTTATCGAGCGCGACAAGCGGCAGTGCAAGCAGCCAGCGTAAATAAAGCCATGCAGCCAAACTTATCCAGAGCATCACCAGTGGCAAAGCGCACGCGATGAAGTACCAAAGAGCAGCTGGGCGCACGCGCTGTAAATAGTAGGGATCCATTCCGCTTAGCCACACATCATAAAGCCACGACAGCCCCACCATAAAAGGAGCTAAGAGCAGCAAGTGCGAGCCAACTTGGAGAACCACTAACCAAGCCAGTGCAGGTAGGCGCAGCGTGCTAAGCCAAAGCGCTTCGAAAGCTAACCGATAGTGATTGTCTTTGGGTCTTACCGCAACCAGCAACATGCCGGCCTGTTGCCAATAGATGAGCAAGAACGTAAACCCAAGGCTTACCAGCATCACCCCTAAACCTAGCGGGCTAAATAGCAGCGTAATCAATGCGTCGTTAGTGACAACCGTACGGTTTAACTGCGCTAGCAATGTCCGAGACACCCAGGCGATCATCGGCACTAGTAGTGCGGACGCTAATAGGGTGAAAAGCAGGTGATAGGCAACAAGAGGGCGAAGATGATCGCGAAGGGTACGAAGAAGGGCGTAACCTAATTGATTCAACGGCTGCATGGGCAAACATAAGTCAGGGTGTGCTTACCAGGGTCGCACTAACCGCCGCACCTGGCAAGCACAGGTATTCACGGATATTAATGAAGTTCAAGGGCTTCATTGGCAATAATAATGCCGTTGTTATCCGCGTAGAGCCATTGGCCAACCTGCAGCGTTGCGCCTGCCAGGGTGACGGGAATATCGCGCTGGCCTTCGCCGCGCTTTTCGCTTTTTCGCGGATGGCTACCAAGGGCTTGAATGCCCAGCGGCAGGGTGGCGAGAATGTCTACATCTCGCACGCAGCCATACATCACAATACCCGCCCAGCCGTTCTTAACGGCTTGTTCGGCAAGCATGTCCCCCAGCATTGCACAGCGGTACGAGCCGCCAGCATCAACGACCAGTACGGCGCCATTACCTGCTTCGGCAACGGCTTGCTTAACCAGTGAGTTGTCTTCGAAACACTTAACCGTGCGGATAGGGCCATGAAAACCGTCGACACCACCATAATTGGCAAACATCGGCTCTAAGACAGTGACGTCGGGATTGGCGTCGCATAAATCTGGGGTTGCGAAAGTGGGTGAGGTTGTCATTTCAACTCCTGATAAAACAGTGAAGCCTGATGAAAACAGTGCAGCCATAGCGTGCGTGTCAGTAGCTGCCTCATAAAAACGCCCCAGCCTGCAAGCAGGTCGGGGCGTTCGGTCATCGACTCAAAGGAGGGCGATTTTTACCCCCCTTTGTGATGGTGCGAGCATCGGCGATGGGTCGGTGCTGCAAGAGCGTTAAGCTTCTTGAGCAACCGGAATCACGTTCGAGGCGATTTTCTGATACTCCTCGATTTCGTGGAAGTTCATGTAACGATAGATCTCACCAGCAAGGGCGTCAAATTCACTCATGTAACGCTGGTACTCTTCTACCGTTGGCAGGCGACCTTCCACGGCAGCCACGGCTGCAAGTTCCGCTGAAGCGAGGTAAACATTAGCACCATCACCTAAGCGGTTGGGGAAGTTACGTGTAGACGTAGACACAACGGTGCTTTTTGCTGCCACGCGCGCCTGGTTACCCATACACAAAGAACACCCCGGCATTTCCATGCGGGCACCTGCACGGCCATAGATGCCGTAGTACCCTTCTTGCGTAAGCTGGTGCTGATCCATCTTGGTGGGCGGAGCCAGCCAGAGACGTGTTTTCAGGCTACCCGCAGGCTGTTTTTCTAGCAACTTGCCCGCCGCACGGAAGTGGCCGATGTTGGTCATGCACGAACCGATAAACACTTCATCGATCTTTTCACCAGCCACATCAGACAGCAAACGAGCGTCATCAGGGTCATTCGGTGCACAAAGAACCGGCTCTTTGATTTCGCTGAGATCGATTTCAATGACTTCGGCATATTCTGCGTCTTGATCAGCGCGCATCAGGCTAGGGTTAGCAAGCCATGCTTCCATGCCTTCAATACGGCGGCTGATCGTGCGCTCGTCGCCGTAACCGTTAGCAATCATCCACTTCAGCAGAGTGATGTTGGATTTCAAGTACTCAGCTACGCTCTCTTCAGACAGCGTAATCGTACAGCCAGCCGCACTACGCTCGGCAGATGCGTCGGAAAGCTCGAAGGCTTGCTCGACGGTTAAGTCTTCCAAGCCTTCAATTTCTAGCACGCGGCCAGAGAAAGCATTTTTCTTGCCAGATTTTTCGACCGTTAACAGACCTTGCTTGATCGCATACAGCGGAATAGCGTGCACTAAGTCGCGCAGTGTTACGCCTGGCTGGCGCTTGCCTTTGAAGCGCACCAGCACAGATTCCGGCATATCTAGCGGCATAACGCCGGTAGCGGCGGCAAAGGCTACCAAGCCAGAGCCTGCTGGGAAGGAAATGCCCAGCGGGAAGCGGGTGTGGGAGTCACCACCGGTGCCGACCGTGTCGGGCAGCAGCATGCGATTCAGCCAGCTGTGGATGATACCGTCGCCAGGGCGCAGGGAGACGCCGCCGCGGTTCATAATAAAATCTGGCAGCGTGTGGTGCGTGTCTACGTCAACAGGCTTCGGATAAGCAGCTGTGTGGCAGAAAGACTGCATGACCAAGTCCGCTTGGAAACCCAGGCAAGCGAGATCTTTCAGCTCATCACGAGTCATCGGGCCTGTTGTGTCCTGAGAACCCACAGTCGTCATCTTCGGTTCGCAATACATGCTAGGACGAACGCCTTCTAGCCCACAGGCTTTACCGACCATTTTCTGAGCCAGGGTAAAGCCTTTGCCGGTATCAGCAGGCTGATCAGGCAGGCGGAAAACGTCAGACTGCTCAAGACCCAAGGACTCACGCGCTTTGCCGGTTAGGCCGCGGCCGATAATCAGCGGAATACGACCACCCGCGCGCACTTCATCGAGAATCAGCTGAGTTTTCAGTTCGAAGGTGGTAAGCACCTCATCCGTGCCGTGCTTGCACACTTTGCCTTCATAGGGATAGACGTCGATCACATCGCCCATCGCTAAGTTGGTGACGTCCATCTCAATTGGCAGTGCACCAGAGTCTTCCATCGTGTTGAAGAAGATCGGGGCAATTTTGCTGCCAAAACAGAAGCCGCCTGCGCGCTTGTTAGGCACGTAGGGCATATCATCACCGAAGAACCAAAGGACAGAGTTCGTGGCGGACTTACGTGAAGAGCCGGTACCCACTACATCGCCCACGTAGGCAACAGGGAAACCTTTCGCTTTGACTTCTTCAATTTGTTTCAGCGGACCCGTTGTGCCTTGTACTTCTGGCTCAATCCCTTCGCGCTCGTTTTTGAGCATGGCATTGGCATGCAGCGGGATGTCAGGGCGTGACCAGGCATCCGGCGCAGGGGAGAGGTCATCGGTGTTGGTTTCACCCGGTACCTTGAAGACTGTCAGGGTGATTTTTTCTTCTAGGGCAGGCTTGGAAAGGAACCACTCGGCGTCTGCCCAAGATTGAATAACGTCCTTCGCAACGGCATTACCCTTTTTAGCGCGCTCTTCAACGTCATGGAAGGCGTCAAACATTAGCAGGGTATGCTTCAGTTGCTCGCCTGCTTCGCGGGCAAGTTCTTCGTTGTCTAGCAGCTCTACCATGGAGACGATGTTGTAACCGCCTTGCATGGTGCCAAGCAACTTAACGGCATGAATTTTATCGATCAGCGGAGAGGAGGCTTCCCCTTTAGCAATAGCAGTCAAGAAACCTGCCTTCACATAAGCGGCTTCGTCAACGCCAGGGGGAACTCGGTTGGTGATCAGGTCAAGGACAAACTCCTCTTCACCCGCCGGCGGAGTCTTCAGTAGCTCAATAACAGCAGCAACTTGCTCGGCGTTTAGGGGTTTGGGCGGTACGCCCTCTGCAGCGCGTTCCTCGACATGTTGGCGGTAAGCTTCAAGCACGTTGGGGCCCTCTCATCTTCTAATGGTGGCGAACGCATACCCACACGGTATTGAGTATGTGCCCGTACACGTGACATACGCTTGACAAACAGCGTCTGGTGGATGATCTGGATTCTACGGCAAACTGTCGACAATGTTAAGGCGACAAGCTTCTGTGAGCGTTGTACTTTATGTTGAGGCGGTGACGTAGAGTTTCTCGAAAGTGTGTTTTTTCCTTAATTAGCGACATTATTGAAAGGTTTTTACCAAACAGGCGTAATTGTGAGTGAGCGTGGGTGTGATTATTGTGATGCCGCGTTACCATGCTGTTTGCTTATAGAGCCATATGTTGCTGGTAGCGTTTGCTCGTGCGGCGGCTAGGTATTGAGGGCTGGTCTC
>SKHS01000033.1 GCA_007116835.1 Halomonas sp. | reverse complement strand
CCGTACCCCGCCATGGTGCGTGACTTCCAAGCGGTGATTGGCCATGAAACCCGCAGTCAAATGCTTGAAAAGCAGGGCCGCTTGCCGGACTCACTGGTCGCTTGTGTCGGCGGTGGTTCTAACGCAATGGGGCTGTTCTATCCCTTCATCAACGATTCAGATGTGAAGATGATTGGCGTAGAAGCCGGCGGAAAAGGGGTTAAAAGCGGCCTGCATGCAGCCAGCCTGAATGGTGGCACGCCAGGGGTGCTGCACGGCAACCGCACCTACCTGCTGCAGAATGAAGATGGCCAGATTATTGATGCCCACTCAATTTCAGCGGGGTTGGATTATCCCGGCATTGGCCCAGAGCACGCATGGCTTCATGAGCAGGGGCGGGTAGAGTACGTCTCCGCCACCGACGACGAAGCGCTGGAAGCCTTTCAGGTCTGCTGCCGCCAAGAAGGCATTATTCCTGCCCTTGAAACCGCACACGCCCTGGCCGAAGTCGCCAAGCGTGCGCCAACGTTGCCACGCGAGCACCTAATGGTGATTAACCTAAGCGGTCGTGGCGATAAGGACATGATGAGCGTGGCCCATCACCTGGGCGACAAATTCGGCGTTAAACACCTATGAGCGCGCACAAGGAGCCAGCTATGAACCACTTTTCTCGCCTTGAACACTGCTTTGCGGCGCTCAAACAGCAACATCGCCCAGCGCTGGTCAGCTACCTGACGGCAGGTGACCCAGACGCAGAGACTTCGCGCCGCTTGCTACATGGGTTGCCAGAAGCCGGGGTAGATATCATCGAACTTGGTATGCCGTTCAGTGACCCCATGGCCGATGGCCCCGCCATTCAAAAAGCCGCGCTGCGTGCACTTGAAGGCGGCCAAACGCAAGCCAAGACGCTAGACATGGTGCGCCGTTTCCGCGAACAAAATAGCACCACGCCGATCGTGCTGATGGGCTACTACAACCCGATTTACTGTTATGGCGTTGAGCGCTTTCTAACGGATGCCGCCCGTGCAGGGGTAGATGGCCTGATTGTGGTGGATTTACCCCCCGAGCATGATGAAGAACTCTGCCAGCCAGCGGCGCAACACGGCATTGATTTTATTCGCTTAGCGACCCCGACCACGGATGCTAAAAGGCTGCCCAAAGTGTTGAGTAACGCCTCTGGATTTATTTATTACGTCTCCGTTGCGGGGGTTACCGGTGGCAATGCCCCCACGCCTGCGCGGTTGGAAAGCGCAGTCGGCCAATTGCGCGAGCACACCGAGCTACCCATTGCCGTTGGTTTTGGCATTCGTACCGCCGAGCAAGCCGCCACCATTGGCCGCTTTAGTGATGCGGTGGTGGTCGGCTCGGCGCTGGTTGACTGTATTGAGCATGCCAACACGCCTGACGACGCCGTTGAACGCGTGCATGGTTTAGTCAAAGAGTTGGCTGAGAGTATCAGGGCATGTCGCACAGCGAGTGAGCCACAAGTCTGTTGATACAAGCAGATTGATACAGGCAGAATAAAAAGAACGATACGTTAAGAGAGCAGGCCAGCAGCGCCTGCTCTTCATCAGCTACTCTTCATCAGCTACTCTTCACCAACTACCGACACCTCACCATTAGAACTTTTCTCTTTTGTTTGTAAATAATGTTCATTTTTCAATGCTTGTAGCTACTTACTACCGCAGGCATTATCAGCGCTCGCGGCTGTCTGCTAAAAGCGGCAACTACAAGGATTTCATCACCCCGAGGGAAACGAATGGGAAAGCTCTTCTCACTGATCATACTGCTGGCACTTGGCTATGCGGGTATCTATTTCTACTACGGTGTTGTTGTAAAGCAAGAAGTGCAGCAGCAGCTAGATGAGCGTGGCCTCTCTTCGGTGCATGTCGATAACGTTGAGTATGGCCTGCTCGCGCCGGTGAACACCTCTGCAGACCTCACAGTCACCGTTAGCTACCGTGGTTCACAGGCAGAGATGAACATGACAGTGCAGGGGCACCCAGTGTTTTCTGATGAGGTCAGCGTTCAGTTCGATGGTCTGCAAGCGCTGCGCTTGGGCATAGGCATTGGACAGTAGGTTTTAGACCCTTCACTTTTACTTCCTAATATCGTGTGGCGATGTGTTTGCCACGCGATCAGAGATATATAGCCATATTTATGCTAACTAAAATTATAAGCGGCGGCCAAACAGGCGCTGATAGGGCGGCACTAGACGCCGCATTAACATTAGACTTCCCCATTGGTGGAACCTGTCCTGTTGGCAGAATGGCTGAAGATGGGCCGATGAGTCGCGTCTATACTCTCGAAGAAGTGAGCGGCGATTACCGTCAGCGCAACCATCAAAATGTAGAGAATGCGGATGGCACCGCCATCTTCTATGCGTCTTATCTTCAAGGGGGAACAGAAGCCACCGCACTCTTCTGCATTCAGCAATCAAAGCCCTACAAACTGATTGATATTGAGCTGATAGACCCGCTTCATGCAGCAATGCTGCTGGCCGACTTTGTGCACGATCACCACATTACCGTGCTGAATGTGGCAGGTTCTAGAGCTAGCACCTGTCCAGTCATGTACGATTATGTCAAGCAAACGGTTGAACTGGTTATCAAGCAGTCTCGTTAGGTTATGCTGTTGCTAGGTGAGACCCACACGAACACACAATCTGACGTCAGCCCAGTATCCAGGGGCGTATAAAGCTTTTAAATAAGGCAGACATTTCACAAGGATTCTTCCATGTTCACCGGCCTGAGCGCGTTTCCGCTAACCCCTATGAACGAGCAAGGTATTCATGAGTATGAGTTCACTCGTTTGGTGGAGCGCTTGGTGGAAGCACGGGTGGACTCCATCGGCGTGCTGGGCTCGACGGGCAACTACGCTTATTTAAGCGGTGAAGAGCGTGCCCGCGTTGCCAAGCTTTGCGTTGAGCATGCCGCTGACGTACCAGTGGTGGTGGGAATAGGCGCACTACGCACCCGTGATGTACTAACCCATGCAGAAAACGCCCAGCAAGCAGGCGCTAGCGGCGTGCTGCTGGCACTCGTTTCCTATCAAAAGCTCACCGATGATGAGGTGTTTAGCCTTTTCGAGACGGTTTGTCGTTCGCTGAGCGTGCCGCTATGTGTCTATGACAACCCAGGCACTACGCACTTTGAATTTAGCGATGAACTGCATGGGCGCATCGCCCAGCTACCCCAGGTACACTCGATTAAAATACCCCCTGTGCAGAATGACATAGCCGCCGCACAGGCGCGCGTGGCACGGCTGCGTGGGTTAATTCCCAGCGACGTAACCATCGGCATTAGCGGCGACCCAGCCGCCGCCACGGGAATGCTGGCTGGCTGCGATGCCTGGTACTCGGTGATGGGTGGGCTATACCCAGAGACTGCGCTGGCGCTAACCCGTGCCGCCCAAGCGAAAGACGTAAAACAGGCCATCGCACTGTCCGTGGCACTTGAACCGTTATGGGCACTTTATCGTGACTACGGCGGCAGCCTGCGGGTAGCCGCTACCATTGCAGAACTTACCGGCAAAGTCAGCCAGCCTTGTTTGCCCCAGCCGCTTCAAACGCTGCAAGGCGATGCGCGGAAAAGGGTAGCGGCGGCGATTGACGCATTGCAGCTAAGCTAACGCGTTGTGGATCGCAGGCCCTGGGTAAAGCGCTGCTTGTTCCTAGGGCTTGTTGTCAATGCGGGTTACAGCCCCTGAGCACCGCGCCGCAGCCAATCGTGGACAAACGCTAGCTTGCGCATCGCCGCGTCGGAAAGCACAAACGGATACAGATCCGAAAGCCCCATCGAACGGTTCACATGGTTAACACCGGCAACTAAGGATGCCGCGATATGAATCAAGCGCTCAGCATCGGGTTCGGCATACGCATCCCAGCCATAGGTATTGGGCAACGCCGGAGAGGTCATGCCCGCCGACACAAAGCTATCGGTGATATCGGTTAAGTGCAGCAGATGCGAGGTGGTTTCCGCCCAATCTTCGTGAGGGTGGGAGGACGCATAGGTAGATAGAAACCGCTGCCGCCAATCCGCAGGCGGGCCATTGTGGTAATAGTGCTGCAACGCGGCGGGATAATCCTCCCGCTCATCGCCAAACATCTCACGAAACGCATCAAGAAAGTCATCCCGCAAACTTAGCCGCCACCACAGCATATGGGCGATTTCATGGCGCATATGGCCAATCATCGTGCGGTATGGCTCATCCAACGCCTCTTTGCGCGTTGTCCGCAGCACCGCATCTGCTTCCGCCACGCTGATGGTTACCACGCCACCCACATGCCCCATGGGCACCGGCGTTCCGCCTTCCGCCAACATATGAAACACCGGTGGCGCACCGGGGTCTTCCGGGCGAAACCAGTTCCAGCGGCCCAGGTTATCAATTACCCAGCGCTTTGCGGCTTCGGTTTGCGCCCAGTTAGGCATGGCATCTGAAATAGAAGGGTCGGGGGCAAGGGCGGTCATCGCGCAGGCACGACAGAATTCACCCTGCTTAGGGGCAATCCAGTTGCAGCCAATCACTTCTCGGTTAGCGCAGAAGGGCGGCATCGGCAGAAAGGCGCGCGCCTGCGGGTCGTAAGCCACAGGAACGCCGTCGGCGGTCACCAAATTATCAAACCACAGTGAACCGGCACCGACCGGATTAGAAAACACACGCATAGGTCGGTAACTCAAAAGAAATGAGCTTTCAGTCTAGGAGGCAAGGCGCGGATAAGCGAATAGCGATTGCAGCACCATGCCAATATGAACACGTAGCCACCGTTACTAGGTCAATAAAGTGCTGGTGTGCACACCGCCCGCTATCGCGCTCGCCCAACTGCCCGTGTAAAGCCGCCGCGTTAGGGCTGATGTGAAAGTATTCATCGAATGCTCACTGGCTAGCTCACCGCTGAGCTGCTCAATCAGCTCAGCGGTGAGCTAGCAAGTTTTAGAAAAACGCATCAATCTTAACCGGCTTGAATAGCATGGGTTCCGTGCTATTGCGTATTAATGATCGTAAATTTCAAAGGCAAAGTGGTAGAAGACTTATTCAATGGAGAGCACACCAAGGCGGCTCGTAAGCGTTGCCCGTCGTCTTTATGGAAGATCGCATCACGGAAACTCGACTTGCTGGACTCAGTGCAGAGGCAGAGGCAGAGGCACTAAAGGTGCCGCCAGGCAACCGACTCGAAGTGCTATCAGGCGACAGGCTCGGACAGCACAGCATCCGCTTCAATGAGCTAGTGAATAAAAAGCGCGGCGTAACACCCAGTACGGCGTTGAGACTGGCGCGTTTCTTTGGCGTTTCAGCCGATTTTTGGATGAATTTACAAATGCGCTGGGATCTTTACAAAGCAGAGCAGCTAGAACACGACGACTTATCCAGTATTTAAGAGGTAACGCATTGGCAAAAAATGGCCTAGCGCTTTCACTCAGGTAACAATACGCACCATTGGGAGTGGTGTTAACTAGCCATGGCTTCCGCACAAGGGGGTAGGCATTCGCCAAGGCTGCAAAGGCTCAGTATCATAAGTAGCCAATCCAATCACAGAAGCCACCTTCCATGTCATGCCCACCTTGCCCCAATTGCCACTCTGACTTCGTCTACCAGGATCAAAGCCTGTTCATCTGCCCAGAATGCGCCCACGAATGGAACCCTTCCGAGGTTGAAGCGGAAGACACCCTCACGGTGAAAGATGCCAATGGCACTCTGCTGGCTGAAGGCGATAAGGTAACGCTTATCAAAGACCTCAAGGTCAAAGGCAGCTCAATCGTGCTTAAGATTGGCACCAAGGCCGTTATCAAGCGGCTCAAAGAGGGCAAAGACCACCAGCTCGACTGCAAGGTCGATGGCGCTGGCGACATGATGGTCACCGCCCAGTTTGTGAAGAAAGCCTGAATAGATGACAATTAATTCGGCATAAACTGAATCTATCGCAATCAGCCTTTGCAGGTCTTCTTGGGGTCAGCATACGTACACTTCAGGACTGGGAACAAGGCCGCAGAGAGCCTCAAGGCCCGGCAGTTGCTCTGTTGCGAATTGCTGAGCAACACCCCGACGTCTTTGAACAGCTTCACTAAATAAAGAAACGTGTAGCACGCGGTAACGAATCTCGCGAGGAACGAGCGAATGAGGCACCCGCGGCAGGCGGCGGAACGACGCCCATCGCCGCTACTCCCAACCTCCGCGGGTGCGCTAACGCTTACACCGCGCTACAAAACCTGCCTATTCAATGCGTTAAGTAGCGCGCGGTAACGAATCTCGCGAGGAACGAGCGAATGAGGCACCCGCGAAACATGCTAATCCACCCAAACTGACCCTGGTTGTATAAGGGAGCTTTAGCTTTGGGTCAACGCTTCGATGATGATAGAGCTGGCGAAGGGCGGCTACGCCGCCATCGCCCACTAGAAGTGGCCTCCTACAATAGAGCAGTGGCACGATATCTTGTAGGAGGGAGCTTCAGCTCGCGATGAAGTAGGCACCAACATATAGAGCAGGCAGTAAGCCAGTCCTCCCACAACCCTGATCCAGATCAACTCCGTAGCCGAAAGTGCTACT
>SKHS01000279.1 GCA_007116835.1 Halomonas sp. | reverse complement strand
TCCTGAGCTTCTCGTCGTGCATAAATATCAAGGAGCTCAGCGGCCGTATCGCGAATTTTTTCAGCCGCTTTGCGGCGAGCCTTTTCCCACTGGTCTGAGCCTAGTTTGTGTAGTGGCGCAAGCTCATCATCGGCACCGCTGTAGCGAGAGATAAGATGAAGGCTATCAACAGGCACGTACAGTTTGGCCCCATCAGCATAGGCGAGTGCTAAAAACTCGTTAGCCTGGCCGCCTGCTTCGAGCGCTTCTAGGCCTAAATAACGTCCTACGCCGTGAGCTTGGTGGACAACAGGGGCGCCTTCTCGAAGTTCGGATAGGTGGCGTACCGCCAGCTCATTGTCATCGGTGGCTTTTTCGCGTCGGCGACTTTGGCGCACAACGTCGCCAAACAGCTCGGTTTCGCTTATCACAGCCATGTCTGGCTCAGTGAGCCATAGGCCGCTACCCACTAGGCTTTCTGTGATGGCCATACGATGGGAGCTGGTTAAAAATGTTTGAAAACTATCAATGTGTGGCAGCGTTAATTTAAGCGGTGCCAACACCTCTTCTAACGCTTCTCTGCGACCCCGTGATTCGGCTACAAACAGAATGCGCGTGTTTTTTTGGGTATCGACGAAGTGAGCCAGTTCGCTCAACGGCTGCTTGGCGCGAGCATTAATCGCCAGCGCCGGAAGCGCTTGGGCCTGTGGGGCAAGCGCATGCCGCTGGTGGCTATTGTCAGTCAGCTCGACACGAGGGCGATCTTTGATCGAAGCGAAGACGTCATTAACGGCGATAAAGGCGCGGCGTGGCGGTAGTAGAGGGCGAGTGGGGTCGACGCCTAGATTGGCATAGCGTGATTCGATCGATTGCCAGTGTTGCTCAGCAGCCTCATACACACCGGGCAGAAGTGCTACGCGGGTATCGTCAGTGACGTGTTCGAATAAAGAAGCAGTCTCGTCAAAAAATAGTGGTAAATACTGCTCCAGACCGGGAGAGGGAATGGCCTTGAGAGCATCGTTATAGAGAGGGCACTGGCGTGGATCGACATCAAACAGTGTTTCAAATTGTTCTCGAAAACAGGCGATGGCGCTGCGGCTTAACGAATACTCATGCGCCGGGAGTAGCTCAATTACGTCGACTTTATCGGTTGAGCGTTGGTTGCCTGGGTCGAAATGGCGCAGCGTATCGATTTCGTCATCAAATAGATCAATACGAATGGGTTCATCCATGCCCATCGCAAACAGATCAATGATGGCACCCCGCATGGCGTACTCGCCGGGTTCGTAGACGGTTTCAACCGCGCGATAGCCGGCGCGGGAGAGCGACTCGCGGAATGCTTCACGCTTAAGCGTGGCGCCAGCCTTTAACGTCATCACCCGCCCCGCAATGTAGGATACGGGTGGCAAGCGCTGCATTAGGGTGTTGATCGGCACGAGCACAATGCCGCGAACGCCGTCTTGAAGCAGACGAAGTGTTCTGAGGCGCGCCGAAATAATGTCCTGGTGGGGAGAGAAGCTATCATAGGGCAGGGTTTCCCAGTCAGGGAATGGTAGGACTGGGACGCTGCTATAGAAGGCTAGATCCTGTTCCAGGCGCTGGGCGCTGGCAGTATTTGGCGTGATCACGAGTAGCGGGGCGCGTGAGGCAATCTGAGCCAGCGCCAGGGCAGTCGCACTGCCCGGCGGCGCTGTCAGATACAGCGTGTCGCGAGTCCCGGATGGCTGGGGTGGTTCGAGCAGAGAAAAAGAGGGCATAGTTACGGTATCGTTTTACGCTGAAACGGAACCTGGATCATACACGATCCCTACTTTCAGGCAGACCCCCAAGGTTAGGTATACTCTGCAAAATCGAACGCTTAGGCATTATTATAACTTGTAGTCAATCCGCTCTTTCTGTAATACCCCTACATGTTGTGCGACTATCCATGCATTGCGGCATGCCGTTAAGCTCAGGATAATGTTCAATGAAAATTTTTATCACTACTCAATGAGGCCGCACGTGAGTCAGCAAGCTCTCGAAAACGTTTTTCAGGAATGGCAAAGCAACGAAGCCCTGGCTGAGCAAATGATCCCGCTGGTGGGTCAGCTGTATCGTCAGAACAATGTGGTTGCCACCATGTTCGGTCGTTCCCTGATCAAGCGGTCAGTCATTCGTATTCTCAAAGACCATCGCTTCGTGCGCAAAATTGAAGGCACAGAACTCTCGGTTGAAGATACTTTCCCCATCGTGAAAGCGATGAGTGAGATGAATCTTGGGCCCGCCCATGTGGATGTTGGCAAGCTGGCCGTTAACTTTAAGCGCCAGGGCGGCGGTGACCGTGATGCTTTCCTGCGCAAAGAGCTTGCTGAGATTGTTGATGGCTATCAGCCAAACGGCAGCAAGGGTGAGCCTCAAGATGTAGTGCTATATGGGTTTGGTCGTATCGGTCGTTTGCTTGCCCGCGTGATGGTCGAAAAAGCAGGGGGTGGCAACCTGCTGCGCCTGCGGGCGATTGTTGTGCGCGGTCGTGGCGACGTTGCTAAAGACCTTGAAAAGCGTGCTAGCTTGCTGCGTCGTGATTCAGTGCACGGGCCTTTTGACGGCACCATCTCTGTTGATGCCGAAGCACGTACCTTGACCGTTAATGGCAACGTGATTCAGGTTATCTATGCCGACGCTCCTAGCGAAATTGATTACACCGCTTACGGTATTGATAACGCAGTAATTGTTGATAACACCGGTATTTGGCGTGATGAAGCCGGGCTTGGTCAGCACCTGGAGTGCAAAGGCGCTGCAAAAGCACTGCTGACAGCCCCTGGTAAAGGTGATATCAAGAACGTTGTGTTCGGTATTAACCACGCGACTATCGGTGACAATGACCGTATCGTATCAGCAGCTTCTTGTACGACCAATGCCATCGTGCCGGTGCTGAAAGCACTCAACGACGAGTACGGTGTGGTGACAGGGCATGTGGAAACCGTGCACGCTTACACCAATGATCAGAACTTGATTGATAACTATCACAAGGGTGATCGTCGTGGCCGTAGTGCGGCACTTAACATGGTGCTTACCGAGACGGGGGCGGCTAAAGCCGTTGCTAAGGCGCTACCCGAGCTTGAAGGTAAGCTCACCGGTAACGCTATTCGAGTGCCGACGCCCAACGTTTCCATGGCAATTTTAAACTTGACCTTGGAGAAGGGCACTGATGCTGAGACGTTGAATGACTATCTGCGTCGCATGTCAATCGACTCGTCTTACCAGAAGCAGATCGACTTCGTTGATTCAGCAGAAGTAGTGTCATCTGATTTTGTTGGTAACCGCCATGCGGGTATCGTGGATGCCAAGGCGACCATCGCGAATGGTAATCATGCCGTCGTCTATGTGTGGTACGACAACGAATTTGGCTATAGCTGCCAAGTTATTCGTATCCTTCAACACATGTCTAATGTGCAGTTTTTAAAGCTGCCTCATCAGGCAAATTAAAGCGCAAATGTCGCCATAATCGCATGCGCTGCGTTCTTTAGCGTCAGATGAGCACAAAACGCCACCTCCGGGTGGCGTTTTTGTATCTAAATTAAGCGATATAAAAGCGCATATAGCACTTTAGGAGGCCATTAGGGATGTGGTCATTAGGCGCGCTTATCTTTATAATACGATAGATTTTTCGGGGTGGTTCAAGCGTGCTTGAGCCTGACTGGTAACAATCTGAGCAGAAAACAAGAACTCACTGAGCAGAAAATAAGCATTCGAACCCCTTACCTTCGTATATCCGATCCATCAACTGGGCGAGACTATGATCGAAGTCAAAAAAGGCCTGGATCTCCCCATCACGGGAGCGCCCGAGCAGCGTATTGAAGATGCGCGGCCTGTGCGCCACGTGGCAATCCTGGGCACCGACTATGTTGGCATGAAGCCAACCATGGAAGTTCAGGAAGGGGAAAAGGTCAAACTGGGCCAATTACTCTTTACCGATAAAAAGATTGATGGTGTGCGTTTTACAGCGCCTGCCGCCGGTGAAGTAGTAGCTATTAACCGTGGCGAAAAACGTCGTTTGTTGTCTGTTGTTATTAAAGTCGATGAACATGAAGAAGCGATGACATTCGCCTCTCATGATCGTGGCACGTTAGCTCAGCTCGAACGTCAAACTGTTGTTGATCAGCTGGTTGAGTCAGGTCTATGGACTGCCTTGCGCACCCGACCTTTCTCGCGGACACCCGCGATTGATGGCGTACCTGCCGATATTTTTGTCACTGCGGTGGATACCCATCCGCTTAGCGCTGACCCGGCAGTTGTTATCAATGAAAATACCCAAGCATTCGAAGACGGCCTCAAGGTGCTAACCCGCCTGACCGAGGGCAACGTTTTTCTGTGTACGGGTGCCAACGCTTCCATTCCCGGTGGTGATGTGAGTGGTGTGCAGACCGAAAGCTTCGCAGGTCCTCATCCTGCAGGCCTGGTAGGTACGCATATTCACTACTTGTCTCCTGTGGCGTTGCATAAGAAGGTCTGGCACATCGGATACCAGGACGTTATTGCGTTCGGTAAGCTGTTTGTGGAAGGCAAGCTAGATGTAAGCCGTATCCTGGCCGTTGGTGGCCCCCGCGCGGAAAATCCTCGTCTGCTTCGCACACGTATTGGTGCCAGCACCGAGGAACTCTTAGCAGGTGAGATCATCCAACCTGATGACACCCGCGTTATCTCAGGTTCTGTATTCTCCGGTTTTGCCGCTGAAGGTAGCTTGACTTACCTGGGGCGTTTCAATAGCCAGATAAGCTTGCTAGAAGAAGGCAACAAGCGCACTTTCATGGGGTGGCTGTCCCCAGGTGCCAACCGCCATTCAGTAATGGGTATCTACCTCTCTAAAATCAAAGGCCTGAGCAACTACGCGCCGACCACCTCGACAAATGGTTCTGAGCGAGCCATGGTGCCGGTGGGCAACTATGAGCGGATAATGCCGTTGGATGTTATGCCAACACAGTTACTTCGTTCGTTGATTGTGGGCGACATTGAGGTTGCCATGCAGCTTGGGTGTCTTGAGCTGGACGAAGAGGATCTGGCGCTGTGCACGTACGTTTGCCCCGGCAAGTATGAGTACGGTCCCATCCTGCGTGACAATCTCACCATGATCGAGAAAGAGGCCTGATGATGGGTATTCGACAAACACTCGATAATCTCGAGCCGCACTTCCATAAGGGTGGTAAGTACGAGAAGTTCTATCCGCTTTATGAAGCGATAGATACTGTTTTTTACTCGCCGCCCAGCGTTGCAAAAACCACCTCCCACGTGCGTGATGGCGTTGACCTTAAGCGCATCATGATTACCGTGTGGATGTGTACCTTCCCCGCCATGTTCTTCGGTATGTGGAATGCTGGCTGGCAAGCGAATACCGCGATTGATGCAGGGTATGCGTCCATGAGCGGTTGGCGTGAAGCTATTATGATGACCCTGGCGTCTGGTCATGATCCGGGCAGCCTGTGGGCTAACTTTGTGCTGGGCGCAACTTACTTCCTACCTATCTACCTGGTGACATTTGCAGTAGGTGGTTTCTGGGAAGTCATGTTTGCCATCAAGCGTGGGCATGAAGTTAACGAAGGTTTCTTCGTAACCTCAGTGCTGTTTGCGTTGATCCTGCCGGCCACTATTCCACTTTGGCAAGTTGCGCTAGGTATCACCTTCGGTGTGGTCATCGGTAAAGAGATCTTCGGCGGCACAGGTAAAAACTTCCTGAACCCGGCGTTAACTGGCCGTGCCTTCCTTTACTTCGCTTATCCGGCGCAAATCTCCGGTGACGCAGTATGGGTAGCCGCTGATGGTTACACTGGCGCAACGGCGCTTTCTCTTGCCTTTCAAGACGGCATGACGGCACTGACCAGTACTTACAGCTGGTGGGATGCCTTCATTGGCTTCGTACCTGGTTCGGTGGGGGAAGTGTCTACGTTGGCGATTTTGATTGGTGCTGCAGTGCTGCTGTGGACCAAAATTGCCAACTGGCGAATAATGCTGGGTGTCTTCCTGGGGATGGTGATTACCAGCACGCTGTTTAACCTTATCGGTTCAGACAGTAACCCCATGTTCGCGATGCCTTGGTACTGGCACCTCGTTATTGGTGGCTTTGCCTTCGGTATGGTGTTTATGGCAACAGATCCCGTATCTGCTGCGATGACCAACCAAGGTCGCTTGTTGTTTGGCGCGCTGATCGGTGTCATGACCGTGCTCATTCGCGTTGTCAATCCGGCCTTCCCTGAAGGCATCATGTTGGCCATTCTGTTTGCCAACCTGTTTGCGCCGCTGATCGATCACATGTTCGTCCAGGCCAATGTGAAGCGCCGTCTCAAGCGTACTGGCGTACCGGCCGAGGAGACTGCCTAATGGCACAAGGTAACAACTCCATCAAGAAAATCCTGATCGTAGCGTTTTCGCTGTGCATCGTGTGCTCGGTAATCGTTTCGACGGCAGCCGTTGCTCTGCGTCCTGCACAGCAGCTCAATCAGGAGCTTGACCGTAAAACGAATATCCTACGCGTAGCTAATTTGTACGAGCGCGGTATGGATGTGGAAGCAGCATTTCGCGAGGTTACACCGCGTG
>SKHS01000236.1 GCA_007116835.1 Halomonas sp. | reverse complement strand
TCTTCAAGCAATGTTGCCAAGCTTTCATCATACTCGCTGGCAAAACGCTCAATGACCGCCAAACCAAAATCTTCTTTGCTAGAAAAATAGTGGTAAAACGATCCTTTAGGCACACCGCATGTTTTCAAAACGGCATTAATACCCGTCGCATTATAGCCCTGCTGGGCAATCAGCTCGGCACCGGTATCAATTAATTTGTCGCGGGTAGCGGTGTTTTTCATAACGTCACGTTAGCTAGGAAGTTGATCGCTTTTCAAAAAATAATGGCAGGTTTGGTTACCCTTGCCAGCGAAAAAAGGTTGCACACTATTTGCACATTGTTTACCTAATCGCTGCTTGCCAATCAGTGATGCTAGCATGATACGCCATTTTCTCTGGAATTTTCGCCCTCAGCCAACGGATGCCGCGCGGCAATGACCACTTCTCGCTCTTACGCTACCTATCAACAAGGCCGTGTCGGTTTCGGTGCGCTGGCTGCACTGCTGGTATTCGCCTGCGGATTAGCCCTAGCGTGGTGGATTATTAGCCAGCCACCACGCGTTGAACGCCGTCCACCGCCACCGGCGACGCCTCCTCTCGTCGATATCCTCATTGCTGAAGAGCGTTTGCAGGCTCCGATACTCAACGGCTTTGGACGCGTCGAAGCGGAGAAATCGACTATGCTGGCAAGCCGTGTTGCCGGCCAGCTAGAACGCTTTGGAGAGGGGGTTCTCCCAGGGCAGGTCGTCGAACAAGGGGCACCGGTTGCCTATATCGACCAGGCAGATTTACGCCTCATACTAGAAGATGCCGAAGCGCAGTTGATCAACGCCCAGGCCCAGTTAGCGCTGGAGCAGGCAGAGCAACAGCGCGCACGCAGCGAATATGAGTCATTTGGCCGCCAGCTTAGCGCTGAACGACGCGCATTGGTGCTGCGTGAACCCCAGCTGCGCCAAGCCCAAGCTCAACTTACCCAGGCTCGCGTCGTACGCGATCAGGCAGCGCTAAACTTAGAACGCGCGACATTAACCTCCCCCTGGCGGGCAATGGTGCAAGACCGTTTGGTCGGCGCAGGCAGCCTGCTGAGCCAAGGCACGGAAGTGCTTAACTTGGTTGGTGTCGAGCAGTTCTGGGTACGCGCGTCGCTATCGGGGGATGCACTCGGCTGGCTAACGACAGGCAGCCACGTCACCCTTTCCAGCCAGGGATGGCCAGAAGAAGCCAGCCGCGAAGGCACGCTAGTCTCTATTTTGCCAAACCTGGAAGAGAACGGCCTGCAAGCACAGTTACTCATTGCAGTGGATGACCCCCTAGCGCTTGAACACGCAGGCCCTGCCCTGCGCCTTGGCGATATCCTTCGCGTCACATTTCACAGCTCCGCCCAGGAGCCGCTAATCGCCTTGCCCTCCGCTGCGCTGCGCCCAGGCGAGCAGGTATGGTGGGTAGACGAAGACGATCGCTTACGCAGCACTGTGGTTACGCTGGCCTATCGCGGCCAAGAGGAGGCCCTGATACGCAGCGGCCTAGAAACTGGCCAGCGTATTGTCGTCGCGGGCCTGGCACAACCCAGGGAAGGGCAGCAGGTGCGGGTTCGCCAACGGGGCGACACTCCTGCTCGTGACGAGGAGCGCCAATGATCCGCCGTGGCCCGTTAGCGTGGATGGTCGACCATGGCGTTGCCCCCAACCTGATGATGGTGCTGTTCATCGTTGGCGGCTTAATGGCTTCCCTGGCGATTAAAAAAGAAGTCTTTCCAGAATTCGAAACGGATATTATCCAGGTTAGCATCAGCTACCCGGGCGCCACGCCGGAAGACGTTGAGCAGAGCCTTCTGCTACCTGTTGAAGCCGCCATTGCTGACGTGGAAGGCATCGATGAGTTAACCGCCAGTGCTAGCGAAGGCAGCAGCATGGTGCGCGCCACGCTTATTGATGGCGTGGATGTGATGCGCGTCTACCAGGATATTCAGCAGGCGGTCAATGCGATTACCACCCTGCCCAACGCGGCCGACCCGCCACGCTTTACCTTAGCAGGTCGTTCCCGCAGCGTGGTCAGCCTCCAAGTATACGGTTCAGTGGGCCTGGCGGCTCTCCACGACGCCGCAGAGGATGTCCGCGCCGAACTTCAGGCCACCAGCGGCATCTCCCGCGCCGAGCTCTCCGGCAATCGCGACCGGGAAATCCAAGTGCTTTTGGATGAAGAAGCTATTGAGCGCTTTGGGTTAGATCACCAGCAGCTTGCCAGCCGTATCGCCGAAGAAGCACTCGATCTCGCCAGCGGTCAATTGACAACTGCCGAAGGTGAATGGCTGATTCGCTACCAAGGACGACGCAACAGCGCAGCTGAGTTTGCCGCGCTACCGATTCTGACGACTGCCCAGGGAACCCCAGTGTTACTCGGCGACATCGCCCGCGTGGGTGAAGGCTTTGCCGAGACTGACAGAGAAGAGTTCTACAACGGTCAGCAGGCACTGTCGGTCGATATCTATCAAATTGGTGGACAAACCCCCACCAGCATTTCCCAAGCGGTTTACGGGGAGCTTGAGCGACTGCGCGCCAACCTGCCAGACGGTGTCAGCCTGGACGTTTCCAGAGACAGCTCGGAAATCTACGAAGATCGCCTTAACCTGCTACTAAAAAACGCCTGGCTCGGCTTGGCGCTCGTGCTAGTACTCATGGCGCTATTTCTTGAGGCACGGCTGGCCTTCTGGGTAACACTGGGCATTCCTACCGCATTTTTGGGCGCAATGTTGTTTCTGCCCTGGATTGGCGTGTCGCTTAACATGATGTCGATGTTTGCCTTTATCATCGCCCTTGGCATCGTTGTGGACGACGCCATCATGGTCGGTGAAAACATCTACAGCTACCGTGAACAGGGCTACTCCTTGCGCGATGCTGCGGTGAAAGGTGCCCAGGAAATTGCCACGCCGCTCACGTTTGCGATTCTATCCAATATTGTTGCGTTTCTGCCGCTGCTGTTTTTACCAGGTTTTTTAGGGCTTATTTTTGCTACCGTGCCGGTGGTGGTCATCACCGTGTTTATTATTTCCCTGGTGGAAGCTCTGTTTATCCTGCCTGCCCACCTCGCCCACGCCAGCAAGCCCCGCAAAACGCCAGCATGGCAGCGTCCTATTGAAGCCGTACGTCTGCGCATGCAGCGGGGACTGCACTACTTTACTTACCATCAGTTTGAGCCGTTTTTACAGCGCGCGCTTAACCAGCGTTTGCTGACGCTCTCCCTAGGGGTTGCCTTGCTGTGCGTCGCACTAGCGTGGGCAATGAGCGGACGGCTAGGCTTTTCACTCATGCCCAGGGTGGAGTCTGACCAGGTGCAAGCGAGCGTTACCCTGCCGATTGGCAGCCACATCAGCGTTAGCCGCGAGCTGAGCCAGCAGCTGCTACACGCCGCTGAGCAATTGAGCGAAAGAGAGGAGACGCTTCGCTTTAGCAGCTCGCGTAGCCGTTTAGATGGCGAAAGCCTGTCGGTACGTTTAGACATTGCCAGTGAGAGCTTGGATGACTGGCCCCCATCGCGCATTGCGCGAGAGTGGCGCGACCTCACCGGCGATTTAGTGGGGGCTCAATCGGTACGCTTTGAATCGGATTTTGGTGGCCCCGGCAGTGGTGCCGCGCTTAGCCTACGGCTTTCTCATCCCAATACTCAGATACTGGAAGCTGCAGCAGCACGGCTGGCTGAGCAGTTGGCCGAATACGGCTTAACCGATATCGACAGTGGCCTGGGTGACGGCAAACCGCAGCTTGAAATGCGACTTTCCGCGGAAGGGCGTGCCTTAGGGCTAACGGGAAGTGACTTAGCCCAGGCACTGCGCAGCCCACTGCAGGGCGCAACAGCGATTGAGCAGTTTGTCGGGCGTCGTGAAATCAGCGTCGAGGTACGGCTTCCTCCTGAAGACCGCGATAGCCTCAATGAGCTGTATCGCCTGCCAGTACGCACCCCCGATGGCCTAAGCGTACCGCTTGCCCGCGTGGCGGATATCACCTTAAGCCAAGCCTCTAGCAGCCTTCAGCGTATCGACGGTCGGCGGATCATCACGGTGACCGCAGACGCTGAGGGAGACCAAGCCATTAACCAAGTGCTTGCCACTCTACAAGAAGAGGTCTTCCCTACGCTAAGCAACACGTGGCCAGGACTTGACGTCAGCCTGGGCGGCCGCCAGCAGGATACGGCGGACAACCTAGCCACACTACGAACCGCTATGTGGTTGATGTTAGCCGCGCTGTACGCCTTGCTAGCAATTCCCTTTAAAAGTTACCTGCAACCATTGCTGGTACTCGCCGCCATTCCCTTTGGTATTGTGGGCGCGGTGGCAGGCCACATGATCATGGGCTTTGGGCTATCAATTATCAGCCTGCTGGGAATGCTGGCGCTTTCCGGTGTGGTAATCAATGATGCCCTGGTGTTGATTGATTACGCTAATCGCAAACGTCGTGAAGGCATGGGCTCTCGCGATGCCATTGTGGCAGCGGCCACGCGCCGACTGCGGCCAATCATGATGACCACACTAACGACGTTTTTAGGGCTTGCGCCAATGATTTTAGAAACCTCTCGCCAAGCGCGCTTTATGATTCCGATGGCCATATCGTTAGGCTTTGGCATGCTGTTTGCCACGGTTATTTTACTAGTAGTGGTGCCCTGTTTGTATCTAGGCCTGGAAAATCTGCGCGAGCAACTCAATAAGCCACACCCCCCAAGCCCAGAAGGAGCCAGTTAATGCCACGGTTGCTCGCCTCGTTGGGTCAGTGGCGTCCCTCACGGCTTGGGCTAAAGCTGTTTGTGGCTATTTTAAGTGTCAACGTGGCGATTGCTGCCAGCGTCTTCTTAGCCGTTTCCTACAGCATCGACCGCGGTTTTCTTGATTACCTTAACCAAGCCCAAGAACGCCGTGCCACACTGTTGGCGGATGGGCTGATTACTCGCTGGGAAACCCAAAACAGCTGGGAGTGGTTAGCGCAGTCTCCCGAACGCTGGCCCTATATTGTGCGCTTTGAGCTTGGCCAAGAGCACCGCGAACGCCCTTCCCCCCTGGGCGAAGCCCAGGATTTCGCCCTGCGCGATAGTAATGGTCAGTTTGTTGTGCCACCGATGGATACCGATACCCCACGAGGCTCTAACGATTGGCGCTGGCTTACGCTGTACAGCGAACACAGCGTGAGCGGCGACAGCCAGCCAGTCGGTGCATTAGGGTTTCGCCCCCCGCAGCATATGATGGAGCGTATGGAGAGCCGCTTCTTAGAACGCCAACAGCGTAACCTGGTTGTGATTGTGATTTCACTCGGGCTCGCCTCGTTACTACTTGCGGGCGGACTTTCCTGGTGGCTGGGGCGACGCACCCGTGCATTAGCAGGTGCCACGCTGCGCCTTACCAAGGGTGACTACCAGACACGCTTGTCGGAACGCGGCCGTGATGAGCTTTCCAGCTTAGCAAGAGACTTCAATGTCCTGGCAGCCACTCTGGAAGCCAGCCGCGATGCCAGAGCACGATGGGTATCTGATACAGCCCATGAGCTACGTACCCCTTTAGCGGTACTGCGCGGTGAAATTGAGGCTATGCAGGATGGCATTCGACCGCTCAACCAGGAAAACCTCACGTCGCTAGCCCAAGAGGTTGCCCAGCTAGAGCGGCTGGTTAACGACCTACGGATGCTGTCCCAAAGTGATGCGGGAGCGCTTGATATCCAACTTGCTCCCATGAACCTGAGCGAACATCTGGAGAACCGCCTGAGCGATGCGAACCGCTGGTTAGAAGAGAGCGGTTTACAGCTTACTAGCCAGCTTGCGCCCTCGGTCATGATACGCGGCGACGCCCAACGCCTGCGTCAACTGTGGAACAACCTGCTGGATAACAGCTGTGCCTACACTCAATCGCCCGGCGAGCTTAGTATTTCCCTTGCAAGCGACGCTCGCGACGCCGTGATTGTGTGGCAAGACAGTTCCCCAGGCGTTCCCAAAAGCGAACTTTCGCGCTTAACCGAGCGTCTGTATCGCGTGGAAGGTTCGCGCAACCGGGCCAGTGGCGGCAGCGGCTTAGGTCTCTCTATCGCAAGTGCGCTGGTAAGTGCCCATGGCGGCACCCTAGAGGCCAGCACCTCGCCTCTTGGTGGATTACGTTGGACACTGCGCTTTCCACTGTTTACTGCACATTAACCATAAGCGAGCCGACCATGACCCAGATAACCACGCCTCACGAAACCTCGTTATTGATTGTTGAGGATGAGCCTAAAATTGCCCGCCTAATGGCCGACTATCTTGAAAGCCATAACTTTACGACGACAATCATAGCTCATGGCAACGATGTCACACCCTGGCTGACCCAGCACAGCCCAGCGCTGGTACTGCTGGACGTGATGTTGCCAGGAAAAGATGGGCTCACGCTTTGCCGAGAAATCCGCCACCAGTGGCCGAACCTTCCTATCATTATGGTGACTGCCAAAGTAGAAGAGGTAGACCGCCTGCTAGGTTTAGAGCTTGGCGCTGATGACTATATTTGTAAGCCCTTCAGCCCCCGCGAAGTGGTTGCCCGTGTTAAAGCCGTGCTGCGCCGAAGTCATGCGGAGAACACGCCGCTCACCGCCACTCATCAAGCGTTGGTCACGTTAGATGAAGAGGGCTGGCAGGCACTGGCCAATGGCCAGGACTTAGGGCTCACGGCTGTCGAATTCCAACTACTAAGAGTCATGATGCACTCACCGGGGCGTATTTTTAGCCGTGAGCAATTGATGGACCACATGTACCGCGACAACCGTATTGTCTCGGAACGAACCGTCGACAGCCACATTAAGAAGCTGCGCAAAAAAATCCATGAAGCGCTTCCCGAACTAGAGATCATTCGCTCTGTTTACGGGGTCGGCTACAAATATCAGCCAGAAGGGTAAACCGTCTATCTACTCTACTGTTTACTATCTGGCTGAACCTGACGATTCAAAAAGGCGATGCCCGCGTCAATCGCGCTACCACGAAGAAGGAAGCTGGCAAAATGACCGCGCCCGCGCTGCAGATACAGCTCGCTTTCAATCCCTTGGGCGTTCAGCGCGTGATAAAAATCAGTCGCATGATCCACCGGGACTAACTGATCCCAGCTACCGTGAAACAGAAAAAAAGGCGGAGCTTGATCAGTAATTTGCCGCGCAGGAGAGGCCAGCGCATACGCCTCAGGCTTTTCGGCGCGAGTGCCGCCAATAAAATCTATCACCAGACGACCATCGTTAAACTTCAGTAAGTCACTGGGCAAACCGCCTGCTAAGACAGCGGCTAACTGTGTGTGCTCACCACCATAAGGCGTTGCAAGCGGACCTTCACTGCCCAAGGCCAGCAGACTTATTAAGTGCGCTCCGGATGAAAAGCCAACCCCTACGATACGGTTAGCATCCACTTGCCAGCGTTCTGCGTTACTGTGAATCCAGGCCATCGCCTGCTGTAGATCATGCAACTGTGCAGGGAAACGATACTCAGGAGAAAAACGGTGTTCGATATTCACCGTGACATAGCCCTGCTGTGCCAGCTGCTCAGCGATGCTTTCCATATCCTCTGGGCCACGGTTGCGCCAACCGCCGCCATGCACAATCAGTGCAGCTGGGCGGCGTTCAATGCCTGGGGTATGGGGTAATAACACCTGCGCATTCAACACCTCGGGCCACTCTTGAGGAGTGTAGCGCTGTGGGGCTAAGCGGCTAAAGGTAAACGTCTCCTGATGTAACAGAGCCTGCTCAATAGCGGGTGTCCCTTGACTAGCCTGATGGGTTGAACCACAGCCGCCGACTAATAAAACAAGCGCACTTAGACCAACATATTGGCTAAGGTAGCGGCGAATCATACGAGCATCTGGCATTCCAGTCTCCTCAATAAGATGGGCCCTCACCCATGTCAGTGTGACCGCGCAAGCTGCGATAAGATCACGGTTGTTGCACACTTTGTGCAACGCGCTTGCACCTAACCGCAGGATACTGTCATCGTCAATGAATCATCATTACCCCCGCGATGATTCACCTAATCAGCTAATGAAGAGGTACGCCATGAAGATGTCACTACGCCAACTCTGTGCGCCCGCGTTGCTTGCCGTGGCATTAATGCCAATGGCGTTCAGCGCCCAGGCCGGTCATCACAAAAACCAGGAAGGCTACGGCTATAACCGAGCACAAATGGCCGAGCGCATGCAAGAGCGCCGCCAGGACGTTTACCAGCGCGCAGGGCTTAGCGAAGAGCAACGCGCCGCGCTGGACGATGCGCATACCGAACATCGCGCGGCAATGCTGACGTTGCGTGAAGAGCATCAAGCACGGATAGCAGAGATCCTAACCGAGGAAGAACAGCTAGCGCTGCGCAATGCGATGCATGAAATACATACAGAGACACGCAGTGAACGTGGCTCTGGCGGCGAACGAGGTCATGGCAAGCCGCATCGCGGCCACCACGCTGAACCCGCCGAGAAAACCAGCACCGAGTAAGCGTTTATTTAACGTCAAGTATAGCTTCAGCGCCCGGCCTAGCCGGGCGCACTTGTTTCTATACTACGCTGACACGCGCTTTTCGAACCGACAAGAAGCTGCTCATCAACTTGAAGTAAGGGGTCAAACCGCGTATTTTATTTGAACGTTCATTCAAAAATAATGATCTGTTACTTCTTGTCTTAACAACAGGAGTCCGCCTCCATGGCGCAAGACAACCCCACGACACCCTCACGTGACCGCCTCAATCCCGTGGTTTTCCATGGCAGTGTGGCGGGTATTCTCGTTTTCTTAGTGTTAACCATGCTGTTCACCGAGCAAGCAGGTGCCTTTTTTGATGCAGGCCTTGCCTGGGTAAGTAAAACCTTCGGCTGGTATTACATGCTGGCCATAGTGGCTTATCTGGTTTTTGTGGTGATCATTGGCATGTCGCGCTTCGGCAGCATCCGCCTTGGCCCCGACCACTCACGGCCTGAGTTTTCGCTGCTCTCGTGGTCAGCCATGCTGTTTGCTGCAGGCATTGGTATTGACCTGCTGTTTTTCAGCGTTGCTGAGCCGGTTGCCCACTACTTGGCACCGCCTGATTTAACGCCAGAAAGCCAAGCAGCCATGCGTCAAGCCGTCGTTCAAACCTATCTGCACTGGGGGCTTTCCGGTTGGGGGCTGTACGTGTTGATGGGTATGGCGCTGGCCTACTTCAGCTACCGTCATCGCTTACCACTGGCCATTCGTAGCGCACTCTATCCACTGTTGGGCAAGCGCATTCACGGTCCCATTGGTAACGCGGTAGACATTACAGCCGTTATTTCTACCGTCTTCGGCATTGCCACCAGTTTGGGTATCGGTGTTCTTCAGTTGAACTATGGCTTGAACTATATGTTCGACGTGCCAGAGACCCTGACCGTGCAAATCATCTTGATTGCCTTGGTCGTCATTCTGGCCACTATTTCTGTCGTCACCGGTGTCGAGAAAGGCATTCGCCGCTTATCTGAGTTCAATATGCTGCTGGCACTCGGCCTGATGCTGTTTGTGCTGTTTTCCGGCGATACGCTGGTGCTACTGGATAAAGTCGTGAACAACGCTGGCGACTACCTCTCTGGCTTTGTCGCCGCCAGCTTTGACACCTACGCCTTTGCCGATGAAGGTGCCCAAGAGTGGAAGATGTGGTGGACGATCTTCTTCTGGGGCTGGTGGATTGCTTGGACGCCATTTGTTGGCTTGTTCTTAGCGCGTATTTCCCGTGGCCGCACCATCCGCCAGTTTGTTGCGGGCGCGCTGTTCATTCCGCTGGCCTTTATGATGGTGTGGATGTCTATTTTCGGTAACAGCGGTATTGACCTGGTGGCCAATCAAGGCGTAGCCGTACTTGGCGAACAAGCATTGAACACCCCACAAACAACGCTTTACACCCTGCTTGAGTACTACCCGTACGTGGGCATTACGGCCGCGGTGGTGACCGTATTGGGGATTGTGTTCTTTATTACTTCTGCAGACTCGGGAGCGCTGGTACTGGCCAACTTCACCTCTATTTTGAGTGACGTTAACCACGACGCGCCAGTGCGCCTGCGTATCTTCTGGTCAGCGGTGATTGGGTTAATCACTATTGCATTGCTAATGGCAGGTGGCTTAAACGCTCTGCAAAGTGCCGTGGTGATTACCGCACTGCCGTTCTCCGTAGTGATTTTCGCGATTATGGTGGGCACCTATAAAGCACTCAAGCTAGAGGGTAGTAAAGCCGACGCACGCCGCATGATCGCGGGTAGTGCCCCTGGCGGCGACTGGCGTGAGCGCTTAGATCGTGCGTTGGATACCTCCAACCGAGCAGGTGCAGCGGCGACCATCGAGCACTCCATTCGTCCCGCAATGACGCAATTTGCCCAGGAACTTGAGAGCCGCGGCCAAACGGCTAACGTTACCGAAGAGCACTTTGAAGGCGAGTCGCTTCCTAACCTGACGCTGCAAGTCGACTTTGGCGATGCCACCAGCTTTGTGTATCAGGTATGTCCGCACCGCATGCGTACCCCAAGCTTCATCCCAGCAGATGACGACTTCTATGTACGTTTGGACGTGTACCTAGCAGAAGGTGGGCAAGATAAAGACTTGAACGGCTACACACGTGGCCAGGTGATTGGAGATCTTGTAGCAGAGTACGAACGCCACCTGCACTTCCTCACCTTGGCGGGTCAGCAAATGGGCCATGTGCAAGCTATGCCTGGCACCATTGGCCAGCCCCCGGAAGACGCCCAGATGTAACGGTGCTCATACGTGCGTCATAAACCCCGACCTAAATTGGTCGGGGTTTGCTTTTGTGTGCATTGAACCAGCGTTGTTCACGCTACATTAGCCCGCCATATCCAGCACAATGCGGCCTTCTATCTTGCCGTCGATCATACGCTGGAAGATATCATTGATGTTGTCTAGCGTGTCGGTTGCTACCGTCGCTTTGACTTTGCCTTCGGCGGCGAAATCCAGCGCTTCTTGTAGGTCGCTGCGCGTGCCCACAATAGAGCCGCGAATGGTAATACCGTTAAGCACGGTGCTGAAAATCGGCAGCGGGAAGTCGCCCGGCGGTAAGCCATTGAGCACCAGCGTGCCACCACGGCGCAGCATGTTCTGCGCTTGATCAAACGCCTTCGGCGATACCGCTGTAACCAAGGCACCGTGGGCACCACCAATGGTTTTCTTCAAATACGCTGCTGGGTCCGTTTTCATGGCGTTAACGGTCACCGTGGCACCTAGTCGTTCAGCTAAGGCTAATTTACCGTCGTCGATATCAACAGCGGCGACGTTGAGTCCCATCGCTTTCGCGTACTGTACCGCCATATGTCCTAAACCACCGACGCCTGAAATAACCACCCACTGGCCGGGACGGGTGTCGGTCATTTTCAAGCCTTTATAAACCGTTACGCCCGCACAAAGCACCGGAGCTATTTCAATGAAATCAACGGCGTCTGGCAGACGACCCACATAGCCCGCATCTGCCAAAGTGTAGTCAGCAAATCCGCCGTTGACCGAGTAACCGGTATTTTGCTGAGACTCACACAGCGTTTCCCAGCCGCCTAAACAGTGTTCACAGTAGCCACAGGCAGAGTAGAGCCAAGGCACGCCGATACGATCACCCTCTTTCACATGGGAGACGCCTTCGCCTACTGCCACGATATGCCCAACGCCTTCATGCCCTGGAATAAAGGGCGGCGACGGTTTTACCGGCCAGTCGCCGTGTGCCGCATGTAAGTCGGTGTGGCAAACGCCGGAAGCGGCCACTTTCATCAGCACCTCTCCTCGCTGGGGACGAGGCACACTTACTTCTTCTATCGTTAATGGCTGGCCGAACTCACGTACGACTGCCGCGCGCATTGTGTTATCCATGGTGCAACTCCTGATAGTTGTCGATGTGGCAGCTTGTGACTGCTCTTATCGTTACAGTAAGCGTCAAGGGAGTAGCAAAACGCCCGGCAGCAAGGCCGGGCGGTATCGGTACAACGTAGCGTGTTAGAAGAAACCTAGCGGGTTGATATCGTAGCTGACCAGCAGGTTCTTGGTTTGCTGATAGTGCTCAAGCGCCACTTTATGAGTTTCGCGGCCAACGCCTGATTTCTTATAACCACCAAACGCGGCATGAGCCGGATACTGGTGGTAACAGTTAGTCCATACGCGGCCTGCCTGAATGCCTCGGCCCATACGGAAGGCGACGTTAATGTCACGGCTCCATACGCCAGCACCCAGACCAAACTCGGTGTCGTTGGCGATGGCCAGCGCTTCTTCTTCATCTTTAAAGGTAGTCACCGCAACCACCGGACCAAAAATCTCTTCTTGGAAGACACGCATCTTGTTGTTGCCTTTGAGCAGCGTCGGCTGGATGTAGTAACCGCCATTAATGCTGTCATCCAAGCTCTCTTTATCACCACCGGTCAAGAACTCGGCGCCTTCATCACGCGCGATATCCATGTACGACATGATTTTGTCGAACTGCTCTTGAGACGCCTGAGCACCTACCTGAACATCGGTATCCAGCGGGTTGCCACGCTTGATCGTTTTCGTCCGCTCAACCACCTTGGCCATAAACTCGTCGTACATGCTCTCTTGAATCAACGCACGAGAAGGACAGGTGCATACTTCACCTTGGTTGAAGAATGCCAGTACCAAACCTTCGACAGCTTTATCAATAAACGTCGGCTCAGCATTCATGATATCGGCGAAATAGATGTTCGGTGACTTACCACCTAGCTCTACAGTGGAAGGGATAATATTTTCAGCCGCACACTTCAGAATGTGCGCTCCCACCGGCGTTGAGCCAGTAAAGGCAATTTTGGCGATACGCTTGCTGGTAGCAAGTGCTTGACCCGCTTCAGCACCAAACCCATTGACGATATTCAGCACGCCTGCCGGCAGTAAATCACCGATGACTTCCATCACTTTTAAAATGGAAGCGGGCGTTTGCTCAGCAGGCTTCAATACCACACAGTTACCAGCGGCCAGTGCAGGGGCTAGTTTCCAGGCAGCCATGAGGATCGGGAAGTTCCAAGGAATAATCTGACCAACCACACCTAACGGTTCGTGGAAGTGATAGGCCACCGTGTTGGCATCAATATCGGCCGCCGTCCCTTCCTGTGAACGCAAACAGCCCGCAAAGTAACGGAAGTGGTCAACGGCAAGCGGAATATCGGCATTCAGCGTTTCGCGTACTGCTTTACCGTTGTCCCAGGTTTCAGCCACGGCGAGCAGTTCAAGGTTCTGCTCGAGCCGATCAGCAATCTTAAGTAGGATGTTACTGCGCTCTTGAACAGACGTTTTACCCCAGGCAGGTGCCGCTTTGTGAGCTGCATCCAGCGCTTTTTCAATATCTTCAGCGCTGGAGCGAGGAATTTCACAAAACACTTGGCCGTTAACAGGGCTAATATTGTCAAAGTATTGACCATTGACGGGGGGCACAAACTCCCCGCCAATATAGTTGCCGAAGCGTTTTTCAAAAGAAACAACAGAACCAGCATCACCCGGGTTGGCGTAGATCATGGTAAAGCTCCTGCGTATTATGATTATTAAATAAGGTGCCTACCCAGTGTTAGTCACACACGCGATTTGCGATATAGCCCGATGGCAGGACGCACCCTCATCCCTTGGTAGGAGACGCCATGTACTCGCTGTTAGTGGCAGATGACCACCCGCTGTTTCGCGATGCGCTGCACGCGGTGATTAGCGCTGGATTAACAGATACCCAACTACTGGAATCGGATAGTCTAGCGGCGGCTATTCACACGATAGGCGCCCATGACGAGCTGGATCTACTGTTACTCGATTTAAGCCTGCCCGATGCAGATGGCTTAGAAGGACTTAAAATACTTCGCGACCGCTTCCCCTGGCTGCCGGTGGCGATTGTGTCGGCCCAACAGGAGCGCCAGCTGGTGTTAGATGCGATTACCCAAGGTGCTGTCGGTTATATCCCAAAATCAACCCCCCGAGAGCAGCTATTAGCAGCGCTCAATCAGATTCTGCAGGGGCAGCTTTATTTACCAGCGGATATCATGCGCCGCCCGCCTCCACGTATGGAGCCGCCGTCAATGACCTCTTCGCAAGAGGTGTCACGCGAACGCTTAATACGCTTAACCGACAAGCAGTTAGATGTATTAAGCTGCATGGCCCAGGGGATGTCGAATAAACAAATCGCCCGGGAGCTGTTGATTGCTGAAACCACGGTTAAAACCCATGTTTCAGCCATTTTACGTAAACTAGGCGCGACAAGCCGCGTACACGCCATCGTTATCGCAGGCGAAGAGGAGCTAGGCACTTATCTTGCCAGACGCACCTCGTCTCATTAACTGACGACTGCCCGCTAAGCGTGATTCTCGAGAAGCGTTCCCAGTAGCATTTTTAAGCGAAGTGGCTTAAGCGGTTTTAATAAGCAGTGCATACCTGCTTCTCGGGCAGCTCGTTTCAGGGCTGCCTCATGGTTGGCAGTAATCACCACCGTGGCTAAGCCTGGGTAACGACGGCGCAAGCGGGAGGCTAAGTCGATGCCACTTTCCCGGTGCTCACCCAAATGATAATCCACCAACAGCACCGCTGGACGCTCGCCATCACTGGCCGCTTCAAGTGCGCTTACCGTCGCCGCCGCTCTCACCCGGCATCCCCAACTGCCTAACAACGCCTGCATACCTTCAGTGATGGCTGGGTCATCATCAATTACCCAAACCACACAGCCTTGAAGCGGGTCGCTTTCCCAATGATGAAAGGGCGTCGCACGGGCCGAGTACGAGTCCCCCGCCATGCTTGGCGGTGCATAAGGTACCAAGATGGAAAAAAGGGAGCCACAGCCCAACCGTGAATCAAGCATAATGGGGTGATCCAACATAGTGCTGATTCGATCCACAATCGCCAGCCCCAAACCAAGCCCACGGCTGTGGCCGCTATGAGACTGATTAGCACGGCGAAACTCCAGAAAAATCGCCTGGCGCTGAAGTTTCGGTATGCCTGAGCCAGTATCCCCCACCATAATTTCAAGGCCCTTGGCGCGCCGCCGACAGCCAAGCAATAAGTGACCATGCTCGGTATAGCGCACGGCATTGCTAAGGAAGTTGCGCACCACTCGCGCCAGCAGCGCTAGGTCGGATTCCACCAGCACACTGGATGGCACGTAGTGAAGCGTTAGCCCACGCACGGCAGCCACCTGACGATACTCTTCTGCCAACGCGTCTAGCAGCGTACTTACCGCAAAAGGAGCTTTATCGGCATGCAGCACCCCCGCATCCAAGCGGGAAATATCTACCAATGTGCCCAACAGCCCTTCAACATCTTTTAGCGAGCGCCCGATATGGCCC
Source organism: Halomonas sp. (assembly GCA_007116835.1). Lineage (GTDB taxonomy): Bacteria > Pseudomonadota > Gammaproteobacteria > Pseudomonadales > Halomonadaceae > Vreelandella. The sequence continues at coordinate 6,405 of SKHS01000236.1, read as the reverse complement.
ACTAAGGCCTGGGAGGCCTCAGGCAGCGAATGGGTTTCTAACGCGCTGGCAAATAACCGGGCGGCGTTTAACGGCTGTAACAGGTCGTGACTAACCGCTGCTAAAAATTTGGTTTTGGAAAGATTAGCCGCCTCAGCTTCGGCGTTAGCCGCCAGCAGCCGTGCGTTCACTTGGCTGAGTTCGTCTAGGGTGCGGTGAAGGGCGTCGGTACGCTCACGCACCTGTTCTGCCAGCAGCACCGAGCGCTCGAACGCTGCATAGGGGGCGCTATTGGGGCTAGCACCAGATTCCACGCGCTCCATGAGCGCCTGGCATACCTTACGCAGGCGGCGGTTCTCTTCGCGCAGCGTTGCATTATCCGCCGCTGTATCACTATCCGCCGCTAGCTGGAAGAGCGCCAAAGGCCACCCCCGTGAAGGTTTGATTAACGTGCATACCATGGTGCTGCTCACCATAAGTATTAAACCCAACCACCCGTGCTTGGCGAAGCAGCGCTGATGCCTGCTCCAGCTGCTGAAGCGACTCAAGGGCCATGCGCCTTAAAAAACAGTCGCAACCGATAATCGCAGGTGTTGCCCCCAGGCGCTGTTGCACGCGCTGTAGCATCGCATCTAAATCTGAGAGTAACGGCGCGGGCTTCATCGCGGTAAGCACAATGCCCGTTTCCACCGCACAGTAAAAAGTGAGACTAGCATCATTATTAACGCGTTGAATCGAACGAATATAGTGTTGTCCGCCAATACAAACCGCCAGCGGGTGCTGAGCAAAAATGGATGGCGATAGCGCATCAACAGAACACGCCACTAGCGCAGCGTAAACTTCCGCCGCAGGCAAACCGTTCAGTTCTAACACTCGCCGCTGATCTCGGTCGGCTTCTGTCACCACCAACTTATGGGCAAGCGGCTCCAGATGGTGGGTAGAAAACACTTCAAACGGCAGCCGCGTATTGAGCATGACCACCACAGCAGCGCGAGTGTGAAAACTGCCCTCGGCATAGACATGAGTGTGCGTCAGATGGTTATCATCACCTGCCGAGCCGCCAAAGCTGGGAATGCGGCCAAGCGCGGCGTCTAAGGTTGCTAGCACCTGTTCTTCACGACTAGACAGTCCATCTAGCAAGGTGAGTGCAAAGCTATGCTCATTGACCGGCGCAACCGCCTGCTGCCGGCAACGCTCTAGTAGCGTATCTACCAGCGGTTGCGCACGACTCAGATCAAAGTGATCAAGGTCGTCTATCAGTGCGGTTTCAATCGCAAACACGCGTCGATCAAAACCTATCGCAACGACGGAACCACGGTCATAGCCCTGCGGTGTAATTTCCCCCGCCGTCGTACAACCGCTCATCGGTACATGATTAAACGCGCTACCAAGCGCAGCTGCCAGGCCGTCTAATGGATATTCAGCGCTGCAAAAAAACAGCACAAACCCCAAGTGTTCGTGGCCTAGCTGTTGAGCCAGTTCCCAGGCGGCCTGACATGGATTTAGTTGGTTACTGGCTGCGGTCGCAATCCCGCTATTCATCTGGAAAGTTGTCACGACGCCATTTCTCCAACGCAGCATGAGTACGTGCAGCGGTTTGTCGCATAACGCTCACCGCTTTATCAACATCACGTTGAGAAGAGGCATAGTAGCGCGCAACGGTTTCAAGTCGCTTAGCGTCTGCAGCCAAGCATTCAGCTCCTATACCGAGCGATTCGCCGCGCAACTGGTGTGCTACGCGCGCCACCTGTTGCGACTGCGCTTCGGTGAGAGGGTCACTGCTGTTAAGGCAAGCAGCAAGCTGGGCAAAATAGTCACTTATTTGCTGATGATACAACGCAATAAGCTGGTTGATGCTCTCAGCGCCTAACGCCTCAACCAGCATGCATAATGTTTTGCGATTAAGTAACGACGTCTCGCCTATCGCCACCCGCTGCATGGGCAGCGCTGGCAATACATCCTGGTGCCCAGTATCACGCAGCTGCAAAGAGAGCACATGGCCAAGGGTAAGCAATGACAGCGGCTTAGTGATGTAGTCGCTCATTCCCGCAGCCAGACAGCGCTGACGGTCGTCTCCCACACCGCCAGCCGTCATCGCCACAATCGGCACCGTAGCCAGCCAACCGCCTTGTGAGCGAAGCTTTTGGGTTACTTGAATGCCATCCATATCAGGCAGTTGCACATCCATAAAAATCAAATGCACCTGCTGGGTGCTCGCTAAGGTCAGCGCATCGCGTCCATTCTCGGCGCACACAACGTCACACCCCAGTCGAGAGAGCAGCCCAATGGCCACTTTACGGTTAGTGGCATTGTCTTCCACCAGCAGTAGTGAAGTGCCTGTAAAGTCTTGTGCAGGCTCAACTGGGAACGGCGTATTGTCCGGCGTGGCTTCCACAAGCGGCAGTTCAAACCAAAACGTACTGCCCTGGGCCGTGGCACTTCGAACCCCCAGCCTACCCTGCATGGCGTCGATTAGGCGTTTACAAATCGCAAGCCCCAGCCCGGTTCCTCCATAACGGCGAGCAATGGTTTCATCCGCTTGCTGAAATGGCTCAAACAGCAGTCCCTGCTGCTGCTCACTCAAGCCACACCCAGTATCGGTAACCTCAAATGTTAAGCACGTATGCGTCGCATGAACACTGATGGCGACCTCGCCATGGTCAGTGAACTTAATGGCGTTGGCAATGAGGTTGAGCAGTATTTGACGTAGCCTGCCCGCGTCCATCATCACCCACGCTGGTACTTGAGCGTCTACTTGCAGCGTTAGCAACAGGCCTTTTGCAATCGCTCGAGGCTCAAATAGTGATATAACGCTATCCAACAAAGGCTGTAAGGCAATGGGTGCCGTATCAAGGGTTAGATGACCTGCTTCAATCTTGGAAAAGTCGAGAATTTCGTTAATCATCGCCAATAGCTGATTACCACTCTCGTGTATTGTCCTCGCATAATCTTCTATTTGCTCAGGGTCGGCCGATTCGCGCAGCAGCTCACTCATGCCAATCACCCCATTAAGCGGCGTGCGTATTTCATGGCTAACCATTGCCAAGAAATCCGATTTGGCATGATTCGCAGCCTGTGCCTGCTGGGCAGTGACCTCTAATTGATGACTTAACAGTTCCTGCTCACGCCGAGCGGCAGCACTCTCTCGCATCTCGCGTACCAGGAAAACAATCACCAGCAATACTGCAAAACTCATACCTGCCAACAGTGACATCAGCAGCTTATAAAGCATGCGTAACAGCGCACGCTCTTCGGTCGCAGACTCTGCCAGATAGCCATTGATAGCGATCACAAAGCGTTCTGTAAGCCGGGTGAGTGCCTGCAGCTCTGTTTCCAAGTCTATTACTGACAGCTGGACACGGGACTCATGTGGCTCAATCATGGGATCTAGCCGATCTAGCTGCTGTTGGATATCGGCTAGTAATGTCGCTGCATGGCTAATATTCTTTAACAGCGAACTGACTTCCCCCTCTCGCAACAGCGTCATCCGGCTATAAAGAAGTTCAAAACGCAGGTTCAGATTGTCTTGAGCGACCGGCGAAAGCGGACCTCGAGTTGCTGTGAGCAGGTGGTTGAGCAGCTGAACGGCATCTCGATCAAGCTTGTAAGCGACCCAAGCCGTGTCTTCTCTCAAGCTTTGCGTCAAATTATCTTGTCGCCAGGCCGCTAGAGCTGCGACTACCAAGGCTGCTGCAAATAGCAGCAAAGTAATCATCGCAACCAGTTTAAAACGACGCGGGTAACGAAGCAGACGTGGTGACAGAGTATTCGAACGGCTAGCGGACATTGATCTGCATGACTTGCCAAACCGCTCTGAAACGTATTTTTTCGCTCAAAAGTGCCTCATCTTGACTGAACGGGTACAGCACCCATAAAGGGCCGTATTCACGAATAGGAATTTGTTTCTGGTTTCGTTCTAAGGCCAGAATTACGTCGTAATCATAAAAATCACTGATCGGTATTTCGGCTTCGTAGCCATTAAGGGCCGCTACATGAACCCTATCTCCTGCGTACCCTACATGTGCCAGCACGGTACGCATCAGCGGGCCGCTGTAGTGGCTGCTGCCGTCGGTCCATGGTGTGTCGGTTTCAAAGGCGTATTGTGGCAAAGCGTACAGCATTGCACGGTCAAAATGAGCTTCCTGGGCAACGTTAGCATGCGCTATTTTTCCGTCCACCTTCAAAATGACAGGTCCTTTAGGCCTTTCGGCCGGCTCCAATGTCTCAGCATGCCCCATGTGGAGAACACTAAGTGCCACCACAACCCCCCCCAATAAAAACGCTTTCACAGTGACGACCTCGCGTTAATGCGCCCTGGCACAACCCACCTGCTGCGCTCTAAAGGTATAACGCCTAGAGGCGGTAACTCCCAGGGGAACAGCTAGGCGACAAATAGTAAAAAGAGATAGCGCAAGATTACGCTATCTCTTCTACTAGGTCAGGTGAAATACACGTCAGCCAATGGATTGATTGAACGAATGCTGGCTAGAAAGCTATCGCTCCTGCTGTGCTGATAAACGCACCATTGTTCAGGTTTAGGTATCCAGCTTTTCAACTGGCTCAAAGCGCACCAAATCTTCATAGGCATGCCACGTTGCATGGCCTAACACAGGCAGAATAAGCGCCAGGCCAATGTAGAACGTCAGCACCCCTATCAATACGCAGCCCGTCAGGATAACTGCCCATAACAACATCGGACGGAAATTACCCGCGACACAGCGTACGCTGGCCTCAATCCCTTCCATAAAGGTCAGGTCTTGATCCATCAAGGTGGGAATTGCGACTGAGCTAATGGCAAAAGCACCAAAAGCTAACACGGCACCTGCGGCAGTGCCGACAGCAATCATGCCTAAACCTTCAGGCGTGGTCAGCAGTGACGTATACAGCGTTGCAGGGCTTGGCACTTCGAACCCAAAGAATAGCGCAAACAATAGGGTTGCAAGGCGAATCCAGGCAAGGAAGAAAATCATCATCATGACGCCCATCATCGCTAGCTGGCCGGCATGCGGACGCCAGCTGCCGAAGGCATCTCCCAGGTTTGGCACTCGCCCCTGCTCAATGGCACGACTAATACCGTAAGCCCCCACTGCCACTAACGGGCCAACAAACATGAACCCAGCAATCAAAGGTAGCAGCCAGTACCAGTACCCCAATGTGATGGCACCTGCTGTAATGGCAATGCTCAGGCCTACCCAAAACATACCGTAGGTCAAACTAACGGCCGTCGCACGGCGAAAGTCCTCAAACCCCGCGGCAAGCCATGCCCGCGGCCGATCCATTCCAACTTTATTGATCGTAATTTTTACGTTAGGCATATCTGCTCGGTCGTGCGTTTTTGTTGTAGCTGCATTCATGGCATGACTCCTTAGATTTACCCCAATGCAGCGGTGGCTTTCTCAAAACCCAGCTCAAGGTTGAACTGAAACTTATCAAACACCCTGACAAAGGGTTGCCACATGCATGAGTTCGTTAACCATGAGTTAATGGCTTAACGTACTCTTAATGTAGCTGAGCATTTGAACGTGGGCGTCGTCTGGGGGCATAACGTACAAAAATTCCTGTTTTAATGTCTTTCACACCAATTTATTCGATGCATTAGTGATGATTAATATTTCACCAAAAAAAAACTCCAGATCCGTAGATCTGGAGTTCACCGCTCTAACCGAGGCTTATCAGCGCGTTAGCGCACGATCATCACGGACATTTTGGCATGATGCACCACATGCTCAGCGTTGGGGCCCAGCACATAGTCAACGAACTTACGTTTGTTGTGTGACGCCATAACAATCAGGTCCACGTCCAGACGTTTCCCTGCCTTGATGATGGCCTCCCAGGGGGAACCATCCACAATCACACTTTGAGTGGAAATCGACTCAGGGATATGCGCCTTAATAAAAGCATGCTGAGCTTCCGAAATTGCCTCGTGAGCTTTTTGGGAGAAATTTTTAGGAAAATAAGCGCCCACCATGGGCATCTTAAATTCCGGCAGCACGGTCACTATATGCAGCGAAGCCCCGAAGGTTTCACAGAGCGTAATGGCCGTAGGAAGCGCCTTTTTCCAAGACGACTCTTCATTCAAATCAACAGGCAATAATATTTTTTGATACATAGTGGCCTCCACTAAGTAGCCGGCGTCATCTCTTCAGACCGCTCTTTTTCACGGCGACGACGTTGCAGAAGTACAACCAGGGCAAAGATGGCAAAGCCAGGTATCCACATCCACTCTTTGGCCCACCGGTCTACCGGTGCCAGCACTTCGATGATCTCCTGGTCGAAGTCGAAGCCTATGTCCTGCGCTAAGCTACCGAATTCAACAAAATCGATGGTTGCTTGCTCGCCGTCGAGCCATAGCTCAATGCCTAACCTTTCCATACGCTCTTCGCCCGTCTCGCCGCGAGGCACAGGAACAAGAATGTAGGTCGTCAT
>SKHS01000154.1 GCA_007116835.1 Halomonas sp. | reverse complement strand
TTGCCCCTCTCGCTGATCGATCAGCAGCCCACACTGACGCAGCTGAGCTAAATGGCGCGATACCTTCGGCTGCGACTCCTCCAGCGCGTAGGTCATTTCACACACACACAGCGACTGCTCTTTCGCAACCAAGAGCACCAGCATAAGGCGTGTTTCATCACTTAAACACTTGAACACCTGCAACGCTTGCAGGCTGGCAGCTTTTCCCACGGGCACCTTCCCAACCAGTGAATCACTGGAATAGTTTATACGCCACTGACCATAAGACACAAAAAAAGCCCAATATGCCATGTGGCTTAGGGTATCGTGACTTACCAGACGTCAGTCGCTAGCGTTAACTAAATAGATAAAACAGATAGGGGTAAAAAGGCAGGACTAGATGAATCGATGGCTCCCTGAGCAGGACTCGAACCTGCGACCCAATGATTAACAGTCATTTGCTCTACCAACTGAGCTATCAGGGAACGTTGATCGTACACACTACTAGACTAGCGGAGCAGCAGTTTGGCTCCTCGAGCAGGACTCGAACCTGCGACCCAATGATTAACAGTCATTTGCTCTACCAACTGAGCTATCGAGGAACATGACGCTTTGCTGCTGTGTTTAAGGCGGAGCCACTGAAATTAGCATAAAGCCTGCTTCAGTGTGTTGGCTCCTCGAGCAGGACTCGAACCTGCGACCCAATGATTAACAGTCATTTGCTCTACCAACTGAGCTATCGAGGAACTGCTCAAACACGGTGCGTAGTATACTGATTGAAACGCTCGGGTCAAGTATCGATTATAGGTGAACGCTAGCCCCAGGTTTCTTGTATCCGTATAATGCTGTCATTCAACGGCAGCACGTTACACTGCTCGCTTAATTGCATTCATGTTTTCATTCATCCCTCGTCCCCCGACGACTCATAGATGACAGGTACCGATGGCGAAGAAGCTCTTTATCAAAACGCACGGCTGCCAAATGAACGAGTACGACTCCTCGCGTATGGCAGACTTACTCGGCGAATCTCACCAGCTGGAATTAACCGATAACGAAAAAGAGGCTGACGTTATCTTGTTGAACACCTGTTCTATTCGCGAAAAAGCGCAGGACAAGGTGTTTCATCAATTGGGTCGCTGGAAAAAACTCAAAGATGCCAATCCTGACCTAGTGATTGGCGTGGGAGGCTGTGTGGCCAGCCAAGAAGGCGAAGCGCTGCGCAAACGTGCGCCCTTTGTCGATATGATTTTTGGCCCGCAAACCCTCCACCGCGTTCCCAAAATGCTGGACGCGCGCAGTAACAATCAGATTGCTGCTGTCGATGTCACCTTCCCGGAAATCGAAAAGTTTGATCACCTGCCGCAGCCAACATCTGATGGCGCAACCGCCTTTGTGTCTGTCATGGAAGGTTGCTCGAAATACTGCACGTTTTGCGTTGTGCCCTACACCCGTGGCGAAGAAGTTTCTCGCCCCTTTGAGTCGGTAATCGATGAAGTGATTCACTTAGCCGATCAGGGTGTACGAGAAATTAATCTGCTAGGTCAAAACGTGAACGCTTATCGCGGTGAAAACGACGATGGCGATGAGATCGACCTCGCCGAGCTGATCGCCTGCGTAGCCGCAGTGGATGGCATCGACCGCGTGCGCTTTACGACGTCCCACCCGGTGGAGTTCACCGATAGCCTGGTAGACGCCTTTGCCGACATTCCTGAGCTGGTGAGTCATTTGCATCTACCAGTGCAGTCGGGCTCGGACCGTATTTTAAGCGCCATGAAGCGCGGCCATACCGCCGAAGAGTACATCGAGAAGATGGAGCGCATCCGCGCCAACCGGCCGGACATTAGCTTTTCGTCTGACTTTATTATCGGCTTCCCTGGCGAAACCGAAGAAGATTTCGAAGCGACCATGGACCTGATTCATCGCATCGGCTTTGATCACTCATTCAGCTTTGTTTATTCCGCACGCCCAGGCACCCCTGCGTCTGGCCTGCCGGATGACACGCCGGAAAGTGTTAAAAAGCAGCGCCTGGCTATTTTACAAGAGCGTATTTTGCAGCAGGCTGCTCAAATCAGTCGCCGTATGGTCGGCACTACCCAGAGAATTCTGGTGTCTGGCTTCTCACCAAGAGACCCAGGCCAGCTCTCTGGGCGCACTGAGAATAACCGCGTGGTTAACTTCCGCGCGGCCAACCCCACAGAGCTAATCGGCTACTTTGTCGACGTGGAGATTACCGAAGCGCTGCCCAACTCGTTGCGCGGCGATCTCGCCTCTCCAGAGCGTTATTAACTGCTCACTTATCCTAGGTAATTGCCCCGGCACGGCCGGGGCAGTAAGCTGAGTCTCACACACATCAACTAACGGGTTTCTTACTCTTGAGCCAGCCATCACCTCAGGCCAATCGCATTATCACCCTAAGCCTTGAACCCAATGACCCACAGCGGCTCGCCAGCCTGTGCGGCCAGCAGGACGAGCATCTAAAGCTGATTGAAAGCCGCCTAGACGTGACCCTGCGCAATCGCGGCAATGTATTTCAGCTGGCCGGTGCTGCTAATCGCATCAAAGCGGCCGCCAATGTGCTTGAGCACCTATACCGTGAAACAGCGGCAGAAGAGCTTGAAGCAGACACGGTTCATCTGTTCCTTCAAGAATCTGGCTTGGAAGCGCTGGAAGAAGAGGATGATAGTGAAGGCAGCAGCGATGACGTGATAATGCGCACACCGCGCACCATGATCAAACCTCGCGGCCTCAACCAGCAGCGCTATGTGCAGAGCATCCGTGAGCACGACATCAACTTCGGTATTGGGCCTGCCGGCACCGGCAAAACCTACTTGGCGGTTGCTGCGGCGGTTGAAGCGCTAAATCAACAGGAAGTGCGACGTATTCTGTTGGTACGTCCAGCGGTGGAAGCTGGCGAAAAGCTTGGCTTTCTACCTGGCGACCTTGCCCAGAAAATCGACCCCTACCTACGCCCGCTTTACGACGCACTGTATGAGATGATCGGTTTTGAGCAGGTTGCCAAACTTATTGAGCGCCAGGTGATTGAGATTGCCCCGCTGGCCTACATGCGCGGGCGTACGCTGAATAACTCCTACATCATTCTGGATGAAAGCCAGAACACCACGCCAGAGCAGATGAAAATGTTCCTGACGCGGATTGGCTTTGGCTCAACGGCGGTCATTACTGGCGATATTACCCAGGTGGACCTCCCCCGAGGCCAGCGTTCAGGCCTTTCACAGGTGCTGGATGTTCTTAAGGAAACCCCCGGTATCGGCGTGACTCACTTTGCTGCGAAAGATGTCGTTCGCCACCCGCTGGTGCAACGCATTATTGAAGCCTACGACGAGTTTGAATCGCAGCAAGAAGTGGAAGAGCGCGCTCGTCGTGAAGTGCGCCAGCAAGAGCGCGAAGCGCGCATGCAGGCGCTTGAGCGCACCGGTGGGCGTGCAGGAGATACCCCACGATGAACGACATCGTGATTGATCGCCAGGCAGCGATCAACGAGCCGCTGCTACCTACTCTGGAACAGCTCACCCACTGGGTGGGCTGTGTGTTTGCACGTCACCCCGACGATGAACGCCAGGAGCTCACCATCCGCTTTGTGGATGAGGCTGAAAGCCAGGCACTCAACCGCGATTATCGTGGCAAAGATAAGCCGACCAACGTGCTCTCTTTTCCCTTTGAGAACCCACCAGGCGTCTCATTGCCCTTGCTGGGTGATTTGGTGATCTGCCATGCCGTCGTTGCCCAGGAAGCAAGTGAACAGCAAAAATACCTAGCGCATCACTATGCGCACATGGTGATACACGGCACCCTGCATTTAATGGGCTACGATCACATTGAAGAACAAGAAGCAGAGCACATGGAGCAGTTAGAGCGCGAACTTCTGGCTACTCTGGATATTGCTGATCCTTATCACGAGTAACCTGCTACCCTGACCCATCATTGTTTTTAGGGTGGTGTATCTCCCCGCTCAGTGATAAAACGACTAACTGTCTGTTGGTAACTATCTGCCCGCAAAAGAGAGATTTGACGCAATGAGCGAAGACCGATCGAGCAACCCCAATCAAAAATCCTGGCTCGAGAAACTCTTTGGCGCCCTTTCCGGAGACAATGACGAACCCAGCTCGCGGGATGAGCTAATGACATTTTTACGCCATACAGCAGGAAAGCTGAAGCTAGACCAAGACGCCATTATGATCATTGAAGGTGCGCTTGAAATCAGCGATCAGCAGGTGCGTGAAATATTGATTCCACGCTCCCAGGTCTCGGCTATCACCCTTGACCAAACCAGCGACGGCTACCTGCCATTGATTCAGGAAACAGGGCACTCCCGCTACCCCGTGATTGGTGAAAATCTCGATGATGTAAAAGGCATCTTACTGGTTAAAGATCTGCTTCCGCTGCTTTCCCAAACTCAAGAAAGCCGCGATGCCTTTAAGCTGGAAGACGTACTACGCCCGGCTATGTTTATCCCCGAATCTAAGCGTTTAAACAGCTTGCTTAAAGAGTTCCGCGACACCCATAACCACATGGCAATTGTGGTCGATGAGTATGGAGGCACCGCAGGCATTATCACCATTGAAGATATTCTTGAGCAGATTGTCGGGGATATCGAAGATGAGCACGACACTGACGAAGAAGACGATATCCGCACCTTGGAAAACGGCCACTTTGCCATTCGTGCGCTGACCCCTATCGAAGATTTCAACGAACGCTTCGGCACTGAATTTTCCGACGACGAATTTGATACCGTTGGCGGCCTTGTGATGCAACAGTTTGGCCATCTGCCTAGCCGCGGTGAACACACTAGCCTGGGTGGCTGGCAGTTCATTATTCTGAATGCAGACAATCGGCGTATTCGTTTATTGGAAGCTTATCGCAATAACGAAGGCGATAACGCTGCTGATAGCAATGCCAAAGACGGCTAGCCAACCGCCCACTTCAACCTGCCGATAGGATATCACCATGGGGTTGACACCTACCTTCGCACGACAGCTGCTAGCTGCCCTAGCAGCTGGTGGCTTTACCACGCTTACCGCATCACCGTTTGAACTATGGTGGCTAGGACCCGTCGCCATTGCCCTTCTGTATGTTGGCCTGCACACCTTAAGCCCCGCTCAGGCAGCTCTGAAAGGCTGGCTTTATGGTGTTGCACTTTTTGCTAGCGGCACCTCCTGGGTGTATGTCTCTATTCACGACTATGGCTACACCGGCATGCCATTAGCGGTGTTTTTAACAGCGCTATTTGTGGCCGTATTAGCACTTTTCTTTGCGGGCACTTTCTGGCTCTATCGACGCTTCTTTGGTCCTCGCTGGGCATTGCTCACCTTTGCCGGTGCCTGGGTGCTTGGAGAGGTGTTGCGCACTTATCTGTTTACTGGCTTCCCATGGCTTCTAGTCGGTTCAAGCTTTGTCGATTCTCCGTTAGCCAGTTGGGCACCGGTGGGCGGCGTTTATCTGCTGTCGCTGCTGGTGGTGCTTACCGGCACCCTGGGGGCAGAGCTGCTGCGCCGCCAATGGTGGGCAGCGCTACCACTGGCAGCCATTTGGTTAGCGCCTATAGCGCTACCTACGCTGTGGACGACGCCAGTAAGCGAGCCCACCCGCGTTGCTCTACTACAAGGCAATTTACCGCAGCTATTAAAATGGACGCCTGAAGGACAGCGCGTAGCAGCCAATACTTACAGTGACTTAACCCGTCGCGTCGCCGACGACGCTGACCTCATCATATGGCCCGAAACCGCACTCCCCATGATCGACAGTCAAGCCCGCCCGGTGCTAGAGCGCGTACAGGCCAATTTACCACCTGACACGGCACTCTTAACCGGCATTGTCCAGCTTGATGAAAGCAATCGTTATTTCAACAGCGTCATCGGCGTTGGCAACGTAGAAGGCAGTTATCAGAAAGAACACCTGGTGCCGTTTGGTGAATACCTGCCTTTGGAAAGCCTGCTACGCGGCGCTATCAACTTCTTTGACCTACCCATGTCGAGCTTTTCTAAAGGCGCCTCTGAACAAACGCCAATGCAGGCCGCAGGTGTGACCATTGGCAATGCCATCTGCTATGAAATTATCTACCCGCAACTGGTGGCACGTCGTGCGGTGGACAGCGACGTGATTGTAACGGTATCTAACGACACTTGGTTCGGTGCCTCTATTGGCCCACATCAGCACCTGCAAATGGCCCGCCTGCGCGCCTTGGAAAATGGTCGCTATGTGGTACGTGCTACCAGCAATGGCATCACCGCAATTATTAACCCGCGTGGCGAACTGGTCGCCAGCGCCCCGCAGTTTGAAACCACATATCTAACCGGGGAGTTTTACGCCATGGAGGGGCTTACACCCTTTACCCGTACGGGCAGCTGGCCCGCATGGTTATTGGCCAGCCTGCTGCTGTTACCGGGCTTGATGCGCAAGCGTTAACGGCAAGGAGGCCGCTTGTAGTGGGCGATGGCGGCGTAGCCGCCCTTGCTAACCAGGCAAATCATCGCCGAAGTGTCGAACCAAAGCTAAAGCCCCTTCCATAATATCCGAGCAGCCAAGTGTTTATGCATACGCTTGCGAGGATTTAGCTACTGTCGAATCAGTGGTTATCTATG
>SKHS01000026.1 GCA_007116835.1 Halomonas sp. | reverse complement strand
GACGTTGTTCCCATGCGCAGTGTTTGCTTTAGCCCAGACCGCGCACCAGCACTTGCGTTCAGCGTGATGATTACCGACACCGTAAAGAGGTGACGTCATCAATGAACGCTCCTATTTCTACGAATGCCCCCACCCCAACGCGGGTTCACTACCATAAACAGGCCCGCGAGCTTGAGCTTGGCTACGCCAGTGGCGAAAATTACCGGCTGCCTGTGGAGTTGCTGCGGGTCTACTCACCTTCAGCGGAAGTACGCGGCCATGGCGGCGACACGGCCGTGCTACAGGTAGGTAAAAAAGATGTCGGCCTGCAAAACATTACCCAAGCTGGCAACTACGCTCTGAAACTGCACTTTGACGATGGTCACGATAGCGGCCTTTACAGCTGGAACTACCTGTACGACCTGGCGTTGCACCAAACAGATTATTGGCAAAATTATCTGCACCGCTTAGAAGAAGCAGGGGCTTCCCGCGAGCCCGCCAGCATTCAATTCAAACAGCTGTGACCCTGCGACTCAGGTGAAGCGCAGACAAATCAGGGGTGAGAAGGCTACAATGTCGCTAACCATTTATTGCGACGACCTTTTGGTCGACCATACCGCCTCGAACTCGGGAGCTAAAGCCCCATGAGCCCCACAGAAAAACGCACCACCCATTTTGGTTATCAGGAAGTATCGGTTGACGAGAAAGCCTCTCGCGTCGCCGATGTGTTTCACTCGGTAGCTGCACGCTACGACATCATGAATGACTTGATGTCGATGGGTATTCATCGTGTTTGGAAACGCCTTGCTATTGAGCGCGCAGGCGTTCGCCCTGGCCATCATGTGCTCGACATTGCTGGCGGCACCGGCGATTTAACGCTCAAATTTTCCCGCCTCGTCGGCCCTCGGGGCAAAGTCGTATTGGCCGATATTAATGCCTCCATGCTGAGAGTAGGCCGCGACAAACTGATGGATAACGGCGTCGGTGGCAACGTTGAGTATGTACAAGCCAACGCAGAATGCCTGCCATTTCCTGATAATAGCTTTGACTGCATTACCATTGCCTTCGGCCTGCGTAACGTCACCGACAAAGATGCCGCTCTGCGCTCAATGACACGCGTCTTAAAACCCGGCGGGCGCTTACTGGTGCTTGAGTTTTCTAAGCCCAACAATGCGCTACTATCGAAAGCTTATGATGAGTACTCCTTCCGCTTACTTCCCAAAATGGGCGAGCTAGTGGCTGGAGACGGTGAGAGCTACCGTTACCTTGCCGAGTCGATTCGCATGCACCCCGATCAAGACACCTTGAAAGGCATGATGGAGAGCGCTGGTCTAGAGCGAGTGGAATATACCAACCTGACCGGCGGTATTGTTGCCCTTCATCGTGGCATTAAATTATGACGTCAATGACTAAGAGGTCAGCATGCTAGTCACCCCGACCCTATTGCTGGCCGGATGTGAACGCACGTTGAATGCCCTACTTGCCCGCGACCCAGCTGCACCTGGGCGGCTCGCGGCGTTAGCGGGTAGTCGACTATTGGTCAGGCTAGAAAAGCCCAGCCTCCAGCTGGTGCTCCACTATCATCATGCCGGTATTGACCTGCTGCGCGGTGATGAGCTAAACGAAACCGACGTCGACGCTATCGTTGAGCTCACCCCAGAAACGCTCTCTGAATGGCTCAGCGGTGCTTCCATCGAGCGGCTGATGTTTGACGGCAAGCTCTCTGTGCGTGGTCGCATCCACCTATTGGAAGCTACCCGCGACCTGCTATTCGATCTAGATATCGACTGGGAAAGCGAGTTAGCGCGCTGGCTGGGCGATGCCCCTGCCCACTCACTGGCTGAGGGCATTCGTCGCGCTGCCCGCTGGGGGCTAAGAGCAAAAGACGAGCTGCTACAAGACGTCTCTGAATACGTGTTTGAAGAGGCCCGGTGGCTCCCCGGCCCACAGCAGCGCGATGTGCTTCGCGACCACTTAACCGAGCTTGAAGTCGCGACCGACCGCCTGGAAGCGAGGCTAAACCAACTGCATAGACGTCTGATGCAGTTGACCGCTAGTCCGTCGGCGAACAAGCCGCGAGTCCCTGAGGAGCCGCATTAATGAGTCTGCGGTTGTTGAAAATCACCTGGGTCGTGGCTCGCCATCGTTTGGATACGTTAATTCCCATCGAACGGCTTCCGCTCTGGCTGCGTATCTTGATGAGCCTCTCGCCCTTTAAGCTTTTCCCTATTGGGCAGCGAAGTCGCGGCGAGCGGCTGCGCCTGGCCTTGGAAGCGCTTGGGCCGATTTTTATTAAATTTGGCCAAATGCTCTCGACCCGTCGTGACCTACTGCCCGAAGATATCGCCGATGAGCTAAAGCGCTTGCAAGACCAAGTGCCCCCCTTCCCGGGCGAATTAGCCGCTGCACGGGTCGAGAAAGCGCTGGAGATGTCACTTTCTGAAGCGTTTGCCACCTTTGATCGAACCCCTCTCGCTTCTGCATCGATTGCCCAAGTGCATGCGGCTACGCTGCACAGCGGTGAAGACGTTGTCGTCAAGATTATTCGCCCCGGCATTGAGCGCATTATGCGCCAAGATATGGGGCTGATGTATCAGGTTGCCAAGCTGCTAGGCAAAGTGCCTGAAGCCAAGCGTTTACGCCCGGTGGAAGTCATTCGCGATTACGAAGCTACCCTGTTTGATGAGTTAGACCTTTATAAAGAGGCAGCCAATACATCGCAGCTCAAGCGTAATTTCAAAGACTCCCCGTTGCTGTTTGTACCCACGATTTACTGGCCTTACACCCGTCGTCATGTGATGGTGCAAGAGCGCATACGCGGCGTACCCGTGGCGGACTTAGACACGCTTATTGCGCGAGGTACAAACCTTAAGAAACTAGCTGAGCGCGGCGTTGAAATCTTCTTTACCCAGGTCTTCCGCGACAACTTCTTCCATGCCGACATGCACCCCGGCAATATTTTTGTTAACTGCGACGACCCAGAAGACCCACAGTATATTGCCATCGACTGCGGCATCGTCGGGAGCCTTACCCGCGAAGATCAGGACTACCTGGCGCGTAACTTGCTGGCGTTCTTCCATCAGGATTATTACGAAGTAGCCGCGCTGCATATTGAGTCCGGCTGGGTCAGCGAAAACACCCGCGCCAACGAGTTTGCAGCCGCCATTCGAACCGTGTGCGAGCCGATTCTTGAAAAGCCGCTTAAAGATATTTCGTTTGGGCAGGTGCTGTTAGGGCTGTTTCAAACCGCGCGGCGTTTTAACATGGAAGTTCAGCCGCAACTGGTGTTGTTGCAAAAAACACTGCTCAATATCGAAGGTCTGGGGCGTCAGCTTTACCCTGACTTAGATCTATGGAGTACCGCGAAACCTTATCTTGAAAAATGGATGAAAGAGCGTGCCGGTATCGGTGGCCTGTGGGAATCGCTGAAACGTCAGGCACCAGAGCTTTCTCATCAGTTACCTGAACTGCCGGTATTAGCCCATCAGGCGCTTAGCCGCATGGAGCACGAACATCGTCAGCGCCATCAGCAAGTGACCTCTATTAGCGCGGTGCAACAGCAGTTGAACCGCCAGAACAAACGCCATTATCGGCTGCGCATTGGGCTTATCCTGATTACCATTGCGTTGGCGTGGCAGCCGCTAAGCGGCTGGGTAGCGGCCCAAGAGTGGCCTGTATTGGCAGCTGCGGGCGTAGGCTTACTGTTGTTACTGTGGCAGTGACAGCGGCAATGACAACGGCGCCGCGGATCAATGCTTGGCAACCACACAAACTGACACGCGCCTTTGCTAGCCTTTAACGACAACTGACCCTTAACGACATGCGATGCCGAGTGATAAAAGGATCTCAATGACTGAATCAACGCACACTAACCAGGAAACTGTGCAGGTATTAGACGCGCTTGCCAACGTGTTAAAGCAGCGCCGCCACGCTTGTGCAGAAGATTCTTATGTTGCCTCCTTGCATCATAAGGGATTGAACAAGATACTCGAAAAGGTCGGCGAAGAGGCGACCGAGACGGTGTTGGCCGCTAAAGATGCTGAGCATGGTGGCGACCAAGAGCGTCAAGCTTTGATCGCCGAAACCGCCGACCTGTGGTTTCATAGCTTGGTGATGCTGTCACACCTTGACCTGGATCATCAGCGTGTTTTAGATGAGCTAGCAAAGCGGTTTGGTATTTCTGGTCATGACGAAAAAGCGTCTCGCACACAACGTTAACCTTCCGATGGGGAAATGCATATGTTAGGTGGTATCAGTATTTGGCAGTTGCTGATTGTTCTGGGCATTATCATCCTGATTTTCGGCACTAAAAAACTGCGTAACGTGGGCACCGACTTAGGCGGTGCGGTTAAAGGCTTCAAAAAGGCCATGCACGAAGAAGAGAAAGAAGGCGAAAAGAAAGATGCTGACAAGCCCCAGGCAAAAGTAGGCCACGAAGACGCTGGCAATACCTACGATGTACAAGCCGAAGAGAAGCGGGCGGCAGAACAACATCATTCAGCAGAACGCAACGAAGAGCGCAAATAACCCATGCTGGATATCGGCTTTCTTGAACTAATGCTCATTGGTATCGTTGGGCTTTTGGTGCTTGGCCCAGAGCGCCTGCCTAAGGCTGCCCGTACTACGGGCATGTGGATTGGCAAGATCAAACGCACGGTATCCGGCATGCAGCGCGAAATTAGCGCCCAGCTGGAAGCGGAGGAGCTACGTCAGAAACTCAACGAACAGCAGAAAAAGCTAGATGACAGCCTGAAGAAAGCCAAGCAGGATGTCGAAAGCATTGTTGATGCTCCCTCATCCAACGCTTCCACGCCTGCCGCCAAGCACGATACCGACCAGCGGGTTGCCAGCGCCAGTGCGCGGCTAGACGAAGCTCTCGAAACGGTACGCGATGAGGCTCCCTCGTCATCAGCACCCTCTACCGATGAAATGCGCCCCATCAAGACTGACGACACCGAGCCTAAAAAAGCGGACTTTAAAAAGGATAGCAATCACCAATGAGCATGTCTGGCGATTCGCGGGAACCGCAAAACGAACAGAGCCAAGCGCCCCTCATTGAGCACCTCATCGAGCTGCGAACGCGCCTGATGAAGGCCGTTGTGCTCATTTTAGTGGTGTTTCTCGGCCTTTACGCGTTTGCTAACGATATCTACAGCTTTGTGGCGGAGCCGTTAATGGCACTACTGCCAGAAGGCTCACAGATGATCGCCACCGAAGTGGCCTCCCCTTTTCTGGCACCTTTTAAGCTAACGCTGGTGGTAGCGGTATTTATTTCGATTCCTTTTGTACTACACCAAGCCTGGGCATTTGTGGCACCTGGGCTTTACGACAATGAAAAAGCACTCGCCATTCCTATTTTGGTTTCCAGCGTGGCACTTTTTTATGCTGGCGCTGCGTTTGCTTATTATGTTGTCTTCCCGCTGTTGTTTGCGTTTTTCACCCAAACAGGGCCGGAAAACGTCGCGATCATGACGGATATTAATCAGTACCTGAACTTTGTGCTGAAGCTGTTCTTTGCCTTTGGCGTGGCTTTTGAAATCCCTATTGCCACGTTTTTGCTGATTTTGTCTGGCACCACCACGGTAGAAACCCTTTCCAAGAAGCGCCCTTACATCATTTTGGGCTGTTTTGTGGTGGGCATGCTGCTCACTCCACCCGACATTATTTCCCAAAGTCTGTTGGCTATACCGATGTATCTGCTTTATGAAGTTGGGCTGCTGTTTGGCCGCTTAGTGCGTAATCGTAAAGCCGCAGCGGCAGACACTGACGAGCAGGAGCTTTAGCCCTCACATCTAACCGCTTGCCTGGTATCCACGTTACTGCCAAAAAAAGCCTCTGTCATCGATCAATGACAGAGGCTTTTTGCTCTTCATGTGGGCTTTAGTGCACCCAGAAAAAGTTAGCTGATCATTTCATCAATGCGATCAACCAGTTTAAAGATGCCCGTTGCGGCTTCACTGATCCGCGTTGCCAGCATGTAGGCAGGCGTCGTCACCACGCGATGCTCGTGATCAACCACGATATCTTCTACGCTACAGCTACGGTGCAGGCCACCCATCGCACTAATTGCTCCAGAAACGCCTGGGTCATTACCAACCGTCACCGAAATACCTTCACCTAATAACCGCGGTACCATAACGGGTGAAATACACATCAAACCAATCGGCTTCGCGTCTTCTTTGAAGCCTGCCAGCGCCTCTTTAAGGCTATCTAATACCTGCATGCTATCGCCTTGAATAGCAAAGTCGGATAAGTTTTTGGCTACGCCAAAGCCACCGGGCACGATCACCGCATCAAACTTGTCGGCTTCCAGCTCGGTGATCGGGCTAACGTCGCCACGGGCTAAACGCGCTGACTCTTGCAGCACATTACGCGACTCCCCTTCTACGGGTGCTTGCGTAAGGTGATTAATCACGTGGTGCTGCGCTATATCCGGTGCAAAACAGCGATAGCTGATGCCCAGCTGATCAAGACGTAGCATCGTTAACGTGGTTTCATAAATTTCAGAACCATCGAAAACGCCACAGCCTGCCAATACGATTGCTACCTGTTTGGTCATGCGTATCTCCTTATCGAAGCGCTTATTATCACTGTTAATTCAACGCCAGCCTAGTGCCGCTAAG
>SKHS01000238.1 GCA_007116835.1 Halomonas sp. | reverse complement strand
TGCGCCTACGCCGCTGCCCTACGCACTACCCGCTAAGTTGAATGAGTGGCTGCGCAGTCACCAAGGCCGAGGTGTTGTCATTGGCGGCTTAGCGGGGGGGACGGAAGTGCTCGCCCGTTGCGGGCTGTTGGAAGGCTACCGTGCGACGCTCCCGTGGCAGCGTTTCGGTGCATTTTCACAGGCTTACCCTCAGGTCACGCTTTCTCAGCAGCTATTTGAACTAGACCGTGACCGGCTAACGTGCGCTGGTGGCACGGCGGCGATGGATATGATGCTAACGCTGATTGGCAAGCATCATGGCCAGCGCCTGGCCGAGCAGGTTTCTGAGCAGTTCGTTTGTGACCGTATTCGCTTAGCCGATGAGCGCCAACATGTACCACTACGTAATCGCTTGGGGCATGCGCCGCAAAGCTTGGTAGATGCGGTTACGCTAATGGAAGCAAATATTGAAGAGCCGCTTTCTACGCTAGAGCTGGCCGAGCATTTAGGTATCTCTCGGCGTCAATTAGAGCGCTTATTTAAGAAGTATTTGCAAGCAGTCCCGAGCCGTTACTACCTGGATTTACGCCTGCAGGATGCGCGTAAACAGTTAAGGGAGAGCGACCGGCCAGTCGGTGATATCGCGCTAATGACTGGGTTCTCTTCAGGCGCGCATTTTTCCACGGCCTATCGCAATCACTTTGGCATTACCCCACGTGAAGAGCGACTTGGATAAGCGCAGCTTTTCATAATTTATCGTCCCAATACTGAAAGCACGGCGTCCATCGCCCCCCGTATACTGAATTTATTCCTTACTCCACCGGAGGTATCGTCTCATGAGCTACACCCCAAGCCGTCAGGATTTCGATCACTACATGACGCCTAACTACGCACCACAACAAATTATCCCGGTACGTGGTGAAGGCAGCCGCTTGTGGGATCAGCAGGGGCGTGAATACATCGACTTCGCCGGTGGTATTGCGGTGAACTCGCTAGGCCATTGCCACCCAGTGCTGGTAAATGCGCTTAAAGAGCAGGGCGAAAAGCTTTGGCATCTGTCGAACGTATTCACCAATGAACCGGCGCTTGCTCTTGCTAAAACGCTCACTGAGCGCACGTTCGCCGATAAAGTGTTCCTGTGCTCCTCTGGCGGCGAAGCCAACGAAGCGGCGCTGAAGCTAGCCCGTCGCTGGGCGGTCGACCACCATGGCGAGCACAAAGATAAAATCATCTCGTTTTATCAGTCTTTCCATGGCCGTACCTTCTTCACCGTGAGTGTAGGAGGGCAGCCCAAGTACTCGCAGGGTTTTGGTCCCGTGCCAGGCGGTATTCTGCATGCCAACTTCAATGACCTGGAAAGCGTACGCAAGCTAGTGGGCGATGATACCTGCGCCATTATGGTTGAGCCGATGCAGGGCGAAGGTGGCATTGTTCCCGCGACCCAAGCGTTTCTTCAGGGGCTACGTGATCTGTGTGATGAGCACAACGCGCTGCTGATTTTTGACGAAGTACAAACCGGCGTGGGTCGCAGCGGCGAGCTTTACGCTTATAAAAATTTCGGTATCACTCCGGATATTCTCACCAGTGCCAAGTCGCTAGGCGGTGGTTTCCCGATTGGTGCCACCTTAACTACGGATGCGATTGCCAAATCGCTAGCAATTGGTACTCATGGCTCTACCTACGGTGGCAACGCTCTGGCCTCGGCGGTAGCGCTAGCAGCCGTGGAATTCATTGATACCCCGGAAGTGCTTAACGGCGTTAAGCATCGTCACGACCTGTTCCGTGAGCATTTAGAAACTATTAACCGCAAACATGGCGTGTTTAAAGAAATTCGCGGCATGGGGATGCTGATGGGCGCACAAATGTCGGATGCTTTTGAAGGCCGTGCTAAAGACATTCTGCCGTTGGCGATTGAAGAGGGCGTGATGGCATTGATTGCTGGTCCCAACGTGCTACGCATGGCGCCATCTTTAGTTATTCCAGAAGACGATATTGCTGAGGGCATGGCGCGTCTAGAGCGTGCGATTGAGCGGCTAGTTGCCAGCGCATGAGTAGGCAAGAAGCCACACAAGAGGGGGCGTTAAGGATGCTGGTAATTCGACCGGTAACAATGGCTGATCTTCCAGCCCTGGAGCAGTTGGCAGAGCACGCGGTGCCACGGCTCACCAATCTGCCCGCCAACCGTGATCGGCTAGAGGAGCGCATTGTGCGCTCCCATGAAGCCTTTAACAGTGAAATAGAATTCCCTGGCAACGAGCATTATATGTTTGTGCTGGCGGATGATGAGCGCGAGGAAGTGCTAGGCACAGCGACCATTCGCGCCCAAGCCGGTGCAGCAGAAGCCTATTACACCTATCGTCAGGAAACGCTGATTCATGCTTCTCAGCAGTTGAACGTACGTCGGGAAGTGCAAACCTTAGCGCTTTCTCACGAAGCCTCTGACGCCACGCTGCTCTGCGCGTTATCGCTCAACCCGCGCTATAAAGGCACCAGCGCAGAAAGTCTGTTACGCCGTGCGCGGCTGATGTTCATTGCTCAATATCCCGAGCGTTTTTCACGCATTCTGGCGGTAGCGTTTCCGGGCTACTTGGATAGCAAAAACGAATCGCCTTTTTGGGAAAGCGTTGGCCGTCACTTTTTTGCCCGCAGCTTCCAAGAGATGAATCACATTGCTGGCGTCCGCTCGAAAAGCTTTATTGCGGAAGTGATGCCGCAGTTTCCGCTTTATCTACCGCTGTTAACGCCGCAGGCGCGCGCTGCCATTGGTCGCGAGCATCCCGCCCATGAGGACGCGTTAGCCGAGATGTTGGCAGAAGGCTTTGTACGCTCTCGCCATGTCGATATTTTTGACGCAGGGCCGATTGTAAAAGCCGAACGCGAGCGCTTGGAAACCTTCCGGCGTGCTGCCTGGCATCCGGTTAGGGTACGCCCTGAACACGCACTGCCCGATGCAGAACCCGCGATGATTGCCAACCAAACCTTAGGTGATTTCCGCTGTATCGTGGCGCGTTATGCACTTTCGCCTACCGGGCAATTAATGCTTTCGCCACAGCATGCTGAACGCTTAGGTGTTGAAGAGGGGCGCGCGGTGCTGGCCGCGCCATTAACCCTGCCAAGCGCGATAGATGCGCTTGATGAAGGAGAAATGTAATGCGCATTCGACCCATTGCCCGTGACGATTTGGATGGGCTCCAGGCACTTGCGCAGCAGGCAGGCGTTGGCTTTACCTCGTTGCCTGATAACCGCGAGTTTTTGGCTGGAAAAATTGAAGCCGCTGCCCGTGCCTTTGAAGAGCGCACGCCGATTAACGATCGACTCTACTTCTTTGTACTAGAAGATGAGCAGAATGGTGAGTTGGCAGGCTGCTGCGCCATTGAAGGCCAAGTGGGTCGTGAAGTGCCATTTTACAACTACCGGCTTGGTACATTGGCGCACTCCTCGGTGCAGTTAGATTTGCACCGCACGATCGACACGCTGTTTTTAAGCTCTGATCATACCGGCGATGCCGAAGTATGCTCGCTGTTCTTACGCCCTGAATATCGCGGCGAAGCGAATAAGCACCTGCGCAACGGTGCGTTGCTTTCCAAAGCACGCTGGCTGTTTATTGCGCAGTTTCGTGACCGTTTCCCGCAGAAAGTGTTAGCGGAAATGCGCGGTGTATTTGATGAACATAACACCAGCCCCTTTTGGGAAAGCTTGGGTAAACACTTTTTTCCCATGGACTTTAGCGAAGCCGATCGGTTAACCGGGCTGGGGCAAAAAAGCTTTATCGGCGAGCTGATGCCGAAGTTTCCGATCTACACCACCTTTATGTCGGAAGAGGCGCGTGCCTGCATTGGCCAAGTACACCGCCATACTCGCCCTGCGTTAGAGATGCTCAAGAAAGAAGGGCTGCGTTGGGAAGGCTACGTCGATATTTTCGATGGTGGACCCACAGTGGAGGCCTACATTGACGACGTGCGGGCGATTCGTAATTCACGTCTCTGTCAGGTAGAGGTTTCTCAAAACGCGCCCGACGAAAGCGTGAGCCGCTGGCTGGCCGCCACCACCGAGATGCTGAATTTTACCGCCAGCTGGGTCGGTCGCGCGCCTACCCAGGACAACACCATTGTGCTTAGCCAGCAGGAAGCAAGCCGCCTTAGCGTCACCACCGGGGATTCTGTTCGCTTACTGGAAACCTAATCACGGACGCTTAAGCACGGCAACCGTTCGGCAACGTCTAGGAGATAATAAATAATGCACGCCCAACAGCAGCAACTGATCAACGGCGCCTGGGTAGCGGGCAGCGCTGATACTTTCACCAAGCATGATCCTGTTTCTGGAACACTGCTTTGGCAAGGAGCTTCGGCCTCAAGCGCACAAGTTAGCGCCGCTATCGATGCCGCGCGTGTCGCTTTTCCTGAATGGGCGCGCACTTCGTTTGCGCAGCGCCAAGCACTTGTTGAGCGTTTTGTTGAGGTACTGACGGCTCGCCGCGAAGACCTAGCAATAGCAATTGCCTCTGAGACCGGCAAGCCGCTTTGGGAAGCACGCACTGAAGCCGGTGCGATGGTCGGTAAGATAGCTTTGTCTATCAAGGCCTACCATGAGCGTACAGGCGAGCGAGAAAAAGACGTGGGCAGTGCGAAAGCCGTCCTGCGCCACCGCCCTCATGGTGTCATGGTGGTCTTTGGCCCCTACAACTTTCCTGGCCACCTGCCCAATGGCCATATGGTGCCCGCGTTGCTCGCAGGCAATACCGTGGTGTTTAAGCCCAGCGACCAAACGCCGCTTACCGCCGATTTAACCCTGCAATGCTGGGTGGAAGCAGGGCTGCCTGCCGGGGTGATTAATCTAGTGCAGGGCGGTGTTGCTGTAGGCCAAGCCTTGGCAGCGCACCCAGGTATTGACGGCCTACTATTTACTGGCAGTGCTAAAGTGGGTGGCATGCTGCAGCAGCAGTTTGCCGGGCAACTGGATAAAATCCTCGCCTTGGAGCTGGGCGGCAACAATCCGCTGGTGGTGAAAGATGTCGACGACCAGCGTGCTGCAGTATTGACCATTTTGCAGTCGGCGTTTTTATCTGGTGGCCAGCGCTGCACCTGCGCCCGTCGATTAATGGTGCCGAAAGGGGAGGTCGGTGATCGCCTGATCGACGCGCTTTCTGATGCGATTAGCAAGTTACACGTGGCCGGCCAGTTTGACGAAGCACCTGCACCGTTCTACGGCGGCTTGGTTAGCGTGTCGGCTGCCGACGGCCTGCTGAAAGCGCAAGATGAGCTGGAAGCCATGGGCGGTACGGTGATTAACCGGATGCAGCGCCTGAAAGAGGACACCAGCCTGTTAAGCCCGGCGTTGATTGATGTGACGGGACTGGACGTACCTGACGAGGAACATTTCGGCCCATTGCTGAAAATCCATCGTTACAGCGATTGGGATGAAGCGTTAGCGCTGGCTAACAATACACGCTACGGCTTATCTGCAGGACTCATCGGTGGCGATAAAGCTGACTGGGATGATTTCCTGCTGCGCATTCGCGCGGGCATCGTGAACTGGAACCGCCAAACCACAGGTGCCTCTGGCGACGCCCCCTTTGGCGGCGTAGGTGACAGCGGTAACCACCGGCCTAGCGCTTACTACGCGGCGGACTACTGCGCTTACCCAGTGGCATCTATGGAAGCCGACACCCTGGAAATGCCAGACACGCTGCCGCCAGGAGTCAACCTATGAGCGACGTGGTGAATATTAATAACAACGTGATTAATAACAACGTCAAAGAAGTCAATTTTGATGGTCTGGTAGGGCCTACCCACAACTACTCTGGGTTGGCACACGGCAACGTGGCGTCGATGAGTCATGGTGGATTGGTATCCAACCCCAAAGAGGGCGCACTGCAGGGGCTTCTGAAAATGAAGTCACTGATGGATGCGGGCTACGCCCAAGGTGTATTACCACCCCAACAACGACCCGATGTGGGGGCGCTGCGGGATTTAGGCTTCAGCGGTAGCAATAGCGATGTGCTCACCCGCGCTGCAAAAGAGGCTCCTCAGTTACTGCGCGCCGTCTGCTCGGCTTCCAGTATGTGGACGGCCAACGCAGGCACCGTTACCCCCAGCGTTGATGCGCCAGATCGTCGGGTGCACTTCACCCCGGCGAACCTGCAATCGAGCTTTCATCGTTACCTAGAGCCGCAAACCACTGGCCGTGTACTACAGGCTATTTTCCACGATGAGCAGCATTTCGCTCATCACCCTGTACTGCCAGCAACGCCTGCTTTTTCTGATGAAGGCGCGGCGAATCACACTCGCCTATGCGGTGAGCATGGCGAGCCAGGCGTTCACCTGTTTGTGTATGGCCGCCAAGCATTTGGCGGCGAGCGTGAGCCGCAACGCTTCCCCGCTCGTCAAACCCTGGAAGCCAGCCAGGCGGTGGCCCGCCAGCATGGGCTAACAGATGCGCAAACGGTATTTGCCCAGCAGCATCCAGATGCCATCGACGCGGGTGTCTTCCACAACGATGTCATTGCCGTGGGTAATGGCCCCGTGTTGCTTTATCACGAAATGGCCTTTTTGGATGAAGCGCGCACGTTGGATGAGCTGCGCGCCAAAATGTCCACGCCATTGATCCCGGTGCGGGTGCCGTTAGACGCAGTGAGTATGGAGGATGCGG
>SKHS01000037.1 GCA_007116835.1 Halomonas sp. | reverse complement strand
TGACAAGAAAGAGTAATGATTCGTTAACAGGGATGTTAAGCCTGCGGCGCTACTTTTTGTAGCGCCGTTTTACTTCCACGTTTAGCCTGCCTTCCCCCAGCCGAAGCGAGAGCTTCTGGCCTGGCGCGGTGTCCTCTGCCCGGCGGATAACATGGCCCTTGTCATCTTGGGCAATGGCATAGCCGCGCCCCAATACTGCAAGCGGGCTGACGGCATTTAGCTCACGGGCGGCGCTACTCAAGCGTGTCTGACGTACTTCCAACGCTCGCTGCATAGCGCTGGCTAAACGGCGCTGAAGCTGGCTAATATGCTCTTGTTCTGCACGGTGCAGGCGCGCCATATCTTGGCTGGCTAAGCGCTTGCTTAACTGCGTGACCCGCGCTTGCTGCTGCTGAACGCTTTGCTGCATGGCGCGCTGCAGCCGTTGATAAAGGGCGGTAACGTGTTGCCGCTGGCGGTCAAGCTGTTCGCCAGGGTGGCGAAGCCGGGCACGCAAGGTATCCAGCTGTTGGCTATCGCGTTCTAAGCGTGCCTGCATGGCACGACGTAAGCGGTTTTCTAGCTGAGACAATTGGTGCTTTAGCGCTTTTTGGTCAGGCACTAAACGCTCGGCCGCCGCTGAGGGGGTAGGGGCGCGCATATCCGCAGCGAAATCCGCCAGGGTGACATCCACTTCGTGACCCACCGCTGACATCACCGGCAAACGGGAGTGAAAAATCGCCCGTGCTAGATGCTCGTTATTAAACGCCCACAAATCCTCTAGGCTACCGCCGCCGCGGGTGATCAGCACCACATCCTGGTCAGGGTCTAAGCGTGCCTGTCGGTTTAATAACCCCAGCGCAGAAATCATCGCAGGGGCGGCCTCGGCACCTTGTACGGGCACCGGAATCAGCGTGACATCCGCCAGGGGCCAGCGCGCCGCCAGCACCGCCAATACATCGCGAATGGCCGCGCCGCTGGCAGAGCTTAACATCAAAATCTTGCGGGGCGGAAAGGGTAGGGGGCGAGCATTGGCAAATACGCCTTCGCTTTGCAACTGTGCTTTTAGGCGCTCAAATGCCGCCAGTAACTCCCCTAAGCCCGCCGCCTGCACGGCCTCGGCAATCAGCTGATAGTCGCCGCGCGGTTCGAACAGCGAGACGCGCCCGCGTAGTTTTACCTGATCGCCATCGCGCAGGGGGGCGGCAACAAACCTCGCCCGCTGGCGAAATAGTGCACAGCGAATTTGCGCGCGGTCATCCTTCAACGTGAAGTAAATATGCCCAGAGGCCGGGCGAGAAACGTTCGAAAGCTCGCCTTCCACCCATACCTCACCCATGTCTCGCTCTAGCGCTTTGCGCGCCTTGAGATTGAGTTCGCTGACTGAGAAGATGGCGGTATTTGAGGCGGTCATGGCGGCAGGTGTCGTCCAACGCTTGCGGTGCGATAGTCAGTGTTAGGGTGCAACCATTAGACAATACGCTAACCTGTCTCAGCAAACGTATTCGCCAGGGTGCTTAGGTTTGCTGCCGTGAGGCGAATATTCACCGTTTTGTTTTGTATTCGTCATCAAAGTGTCACATAACCGTGCTAAGTTGCTCGCCGACACAAAACTGTCATCAAAACGTCATACATAGATTGTCCACCAACACGGCAGACCACTTATGTCGAATCTCGGACCTTCCACCGATCGTCCTGCTCTTGCTCGCGAGGTGCCGCGTGAGGTGCCCGCGTGGTTACGCGGTATTTATGCCGGCCTGTGCCTGTACCTGTTCCTGGCCGCACTTAACGTGCTGGGCGCGGGCCTGGGTACCTTTGGTAGCGACAGCGACCTTCTGACCCGTGCCTTCGCTTTTGGCGCGAACCCCTTTATTGCCTTGATGGCAGGGGTGTTGGTTACCATGATCGTGCAGAGCTCGTCGTTCACCTCGGCGCTGATCGTCACCCTGGTGGCTAGCGGCGAGATGACCCTGGGCACGGCCGTTTTCGCCATTATGGGGGCGAATATTGGTACCGCCGTCACCGGGGTGATTGTGGCCCTGGCCAATGTGCGTATCAAGCGCAACTTCCGTCGCTCGTTTACCGCGGCGTTAATGCATGATTTATTTAATATTCTCACGGTCCTGCTGGTATTCCCGGTGGAGTGGCTGACGGGGATGTTCCATGAGCGTGGCTACGGCATTTTTACCCGCCTAGCGGCGTGGCTAGCTGACCTGATTGGTTTGGAAGAAGTCGCGCGCCCCAGCAGTCCTATTAAAGTCATCACCGCCCCCATCGTCGATGCTGCCAACTGGCTGGGTGCTACCTTAATGCCCAGCGTAGCGGCCGCCGGACTCTTTGTGGCGGGACTAGGGTTACTGCTGATGTTCACGGCACTGGTCTTTATGGTGCAGAACCTGCGCGGTGCGCTGTTGCGCCATATGGATGGCCTCTTCCGTACTTACTTCTTTCGTACCGATGCGCGGGCCTACGGCGTGGGGGTGGTCTCCACGGTGCTGGTTCAATCGAGTTCTATTACCAGCAGCTTGATGGTGCCTCTGGCAGGGGCAGGCGTCGTACGCTTGCGCCGGGTGCTACCCTTTATGATGGGTGCTAACTTGGGTACGACCGTTACCAGTGTGCTGGCGGCCACCGCCAACCCTATTGCCGCGGCGATGACGGTGGCGCTGTTTCACGTTATCTTCAACTTAACCGGTACCGCCATCTGGTGGCCGCTACGGGTGATTCCGCTGCGCATTGCCACGTGGTATGGCCGCTTGGCCGGGAAACGCATCCGTTATGCTTTCCTGTTCTTAATCGGCGTATTCCTGGTGGTGCCGCTGGTCGGCATTACATTGACCGAATTGTTCATGCGCCTGCGCTAAGCGCGGCCAACCGAGGGGTTTCCCATGTTTAAACAGCTTTATAGTGCGCTTACCTCGGAAACCAGCATTGATCAGGCCTACGCAGACCTGACCAAGATGCTGGAGCATGGTGCTTGGATGTTCGCACGTGCCAACGAGGTGCTTTACAGCACAGTGCCTGCCGAAGACGTACGGCAGCCGCTTTATCAGCGTGATGTGGCGGTCAACGAGCTTGAGCGCTCTATCCGCCGCAAGGTGTTGCGCCATCTGACCGTTAATCCCGGCCACGATGTGGCTATCTGCTTAGCGCTGATGAGCGTTGCAAAAGATGCCGAGCGCATTGGCGATTACTGTAAAAACGTCTTTGAAGTTGGCGCTTTTTACAGTGAAGGCTTTCATGTGGATCATTATCAAAAGCCTTTGGATAAGATCTCCGAGCGTTTATCTGGGCTGTTTAAAGAGCTCATCGCGGCTACACGAGACTCAAACGAAGCCCAAGCCCACCGTATTATCACGGCTACCCGCGACATCGGCGGAATCTGCGATGACCTCATCGAAGCGCTGCTGGGTGAAGAAGAGGCGGTTGAGTTTCATGAGGCCGTGGCGTATTCGCTGTTGGCGCGCCACTACAAGCGGGTTTCTTCCCACTTGGCCAATATTGCCACAGCGGTGACCGGGCGTTTGGAGGATCTGGACTTTCCCAGCGAGGCCGATGACCGCGCGCTAGATTAACGTCGCCTAGGTTGAAACAGACAAGCAGCTCCTATTAGTGGTGCTGCTTGTTTTGTATATGCTCCCATCGCATTGCTGGTACACCCCTCCAAACGTTATAATAGCGGATTAACTTTCCACGCCCCACTTCCTCTTCCATCAGGGTGTTGCCGCTATGCTACGTATGGCCCAAGAAGCACTTACGTTCGATGACGTACTCCTCGTTCCCGGCTTCTCCGATATTCTGCCCAAGGATGTCAGCCTCAAAACCCGCCTGACCCGCAATATTTCACTCAATATCCCGCTGCTTTCCGCCGCGATGGACACCGTTACCGAAGCGCGTCTAGCAATTGCGATGGCTCAGGAAGGCGGCATTGGCATTATCCATAAGAGCATGACCATGAGCCAGCAAGCCGCTGAAGTGCGCAAGGTTAAAAAGCACGAAAGCGTGATTGTAAAAGACCCGGTCACCGTTAGCCCTAAGGCGAAGCTGGATGACCTGCTGGCGATGGCGCGCGAGAACGGCTTCTCTGGCTTCCCCGTTGTAGAAGGCGAAACCCTGGTGGGTATTGTGACCGAGCGTGATATGCGCTTCCAGCCCAACCACGGCGACAGCGTTGCGGACATCATGACCCCCCGCGACCGGTTGATTACCGTCAAAGAAGGGACCGACCTTGAAACCAGCAAAGCCAAAATGCGCGAACACCGCATTGAGAAAATGCTGATCGTCGATGACGAGTTCCACCTGCGCGGTTTGGTCACCTTCCAAGATATCGAAAAAGCTCGCACTTACCCGATGGCTGCCAAAGATAGCGATGGCCGCCTGTTGGTGGGTGCTGCCGTTGGTACGGGCCCCGAAACGCCTGATCGCGTTGCTGCCCTGGCCGAAGCCGGTGTCGATGTGATCATTGTTGATACCGCCCACGGTCACTCTAAAGGCGTTATCGATCGCGTGCGCTGGATCAAAGAGCACTTCCCGAACATCCAAGTCATTGGCGGCAATATCGCCACCGCCGCTGCCGCCAAAGCGCTGGCCGAAGCGGGCGCAGACGCCGTTAAAGTCGGCATTGGCCCCGGTTCTATCTGCACCACGCGTATTGTGGCAGGCGTTGGCGTTCCGCAAATCACCGCGGTGTCTAACGTGGCAGAAGCGCTGAAAGAGTTTGATATTCCGCTGATCGCCGATGGTGGCATTCGCTTCTCTGGCGACTTAGCCAAAGCCATCGCTGCTGGCGCAAGCGCCGTGATGGTCGGTGGCCTGCTGGCCGGTACCGAAGAAGCGCCGGGTGAAGTCGAGCTTTACCAAGGCCGTACCTATAAGGCCTACCGCGGCATGGGCTCCATGGGTGCCATGTCTCAGAACCAGGGCAGCGCCGACCGCTACTTCCAAGATAAAGCCGAAGGTGCCGAGAAGCTGGTGCCGGAAGGCATTGAAGGCCGCGTACCCTATAAAGGCATGATGGGCGCTATTGTTCACCAGCTGATGGGTGGCCTGCGCGCTTCCATGGGCTACACCGGCTGCCGCGATATTCAAGAAATGCGCACCAAGCCGGAATTTGTACAAATTACCAGCGCTGGCTTTAACGAATCCCACGTTCATAACGTGCAGATCACCAAAGAAGCTCCCAACTACCGGGTGAGCTAACCAGCACGTTTCGTTAAATGGCGCGGCGAGCATTGCAGCTCGCCGCTTGCTTTTTGGCCTTACCAGCGGCCCCATACCGCTTAACCGAGACCCCGCCATGAGTGACATTCACGCCCATAAGATCCTGATTCTTGACTTCGGCTCACAGTACACCCAGCTGATCGCCCGCCGTGTACGTGAGATCGGTGTATTCTCCGAAATCCGCGCCTTCGATATCACCGAAGAAGAAATTCGTGAATACAACCCCAACGGCATCATCTTGGCCGGTGGCCCGGAATCCGTGACCGAGTTGGATTCCCCGCGAGCACCGGCGTGCGTGTTCGAAATGGGCTTGCCGGTGTTTGGCATCTGCTACGGCATGCAGACCATGGCCGAGCAGCTTGGCGGCAAAGTGGAAGGTTCCAACCAGCGCGAATTTGGCTACGCCCAGATTCAAATAGATGCTGAAAACGCGCTGTTCAAAGACATTAAAGACCACGTCGACGCCAGCACTGGCAAAGCATTACTTGATGTGTGGATGAGCCACGGCGATAAAGTAGCCCAAGTGCCTGACACCTTCACCGTGACCGCTTCCACGCCGAGCTGCCCAATTGCCGCCATGGCCTGGGAAGAGAAACAGTTCTACGGTGTACAGTTCCACCCAGAAGTGACCCACACCCTGCAAGGCCAGCGTATTCTTGAGCACTTCGTGCTGGATATTTGCGGTGCCGAAAAACTGTGGACGCCTGCACAAATCATCGAAGACCAAGTGCAGCGCGTGCGCGAGCAAGTAGGCGACCGCCATGTACTGCTTGGCCTTTCCGGTGGTGTCGACTCCTCGGTTGTAGCAGCGCTGCTGCACAAAGCCATTGGCGACCAGTTGACCTGCGTATTCGTCGATAACGGCCTGCTACGCAAAAACGAAGGCGACCAAGTCATGGAAACCTTCGCCAAGCACATGGGCGTGAAGGTGATTCGTGTCGACGCCGAAGAGCTGTTCCTCGGCAAGCTGAAGGGCGAGAAAGACCCAGAAGCCAAGCGCAAAATTATCGGCAACACCTTTATCGACGTATTCGATGAAGAAGCCAGCAAAATTGACGGCGTCGACTTCCTGGCCCAGGGCACTATCTATCCAGACGTGATCGAATCCGCTGCCTCTAAAACCGGCAAAGCCCACGTGATCAAATCCCACCACAACGTCGGTGGCCTGCCGGAAACCATGAAGCTCAAGCTGGTCGAGCCGCTGCGCGAACTGTTTAAAGACGAAGTGCGCAAACTCGGCCTCGAACTCGGCTTGCCCTACGATATGGTCTACCGCCACCCGTTCCCTGGCCCCGGCCTGGGCGTGCGCATTCTGGGCGAAGTGAAGAAAGAGTACGCCGACATCCTGCGTGATGCCGACGCCATCTACATCGAAGAACTGCGCGCCGCCGGTTGGTACGAAAAAACCAGCCAAGCCTTCGCCGTGTTCCTACCGGTGAAATCGGTAGGTGT
>SKHS01000281.1 GCA_007116835.1 Halomonas sp. | reverse complement strand
TTTGGTGGGCGCAGGCTCAATACCAGGCAGGTTTGCGGCAATCGGCCAGCCGGTCTCGGTTTGCCACCAATGATCGATGACAGGCACATCCAGCAGGTCATCAAGCCAATGAAACGTCGGAGGGTCTAAGCGCTCGCCTGCTACGTACAAATGCTCAAGGCTACTGATATCAAAATTATTAATCAGCTTGGCATCAGGGTCCTCTTTTTTGATCGCCCGAAAAGCCGTTGGCGCAGTGAAAAAGCTTTTCACACGGTACTCTTCAATCAGTCGCCAAAAGCTACCAGCATCCGGCGTTCTTACCGGCTTACCTTCATACACGATCGTTGTGCACCCTCTTAATAGCGGCGCATAAACAATATAGGAGTGCCCTACCACCCAGCCTACATCGGAAGCGGTTAGCATCACATCGCCTGGGTTCAAGGCGTAAATAGCCTCCATGGAGTACGCCAGTGCAACGGCATAGCCGCCGGTATCACGCATGACCCCCTTAGGCTTACCTGTGGTTCCCGAGGTGTACAGCACATACAGCGGGTCTGTTCCTTTAACAGGGACACACTCAGCAAAGGGAGCATCTGCCACCAGCGCCTGCCAGTCGTAATCTCCTTCATTCAGTTCTGCGCGATGCGCCTCGCGCTGGAAAATAACGCAGGCATCTGGTTTGAAACTGCTTTGAGAAATAGCCTGATCAACAATCGGCTTATAAGGCAGCACTTTATCGACTTCGATCCCACAAGAAGCCGCAATGACCACTTTGGGCTCCGCATCTTCAATACGCACAGCAAGCTCGTGAGGAGCAAAACCGCCAAATACCACCGAATGAACCGCACCTAGTCGGGCGCACGCATACATAGCGACCAAGGCTTCAGGCACCATCGGCATATAAATCACCACGCGGTCGCCTTTTGTCACGCCCAAACGTGCAAGGCCACCTGCGAACCGTGCCACGCGATCACGTAGCTCTTGATAGGTGATGGTTTGCTTGGACTGAGTGACTGGTGAATCCCAGAAAATAGCGGGCTGCTCGCCGCGCCCTTGTGCTACATGGTAGTCAATGGCGGCGTAACAAATGTTCAGCTCACCATCACTAAACCAACGTGCATGCTGCTGGTCATCATAGGAAAGAATCGTTGAGGGTGGCGTGTACCAGGGGATTCGCTTGGCTTGTTCAGCCCAGAAAGTTTCGGGCTGCTCAATGGACTGCTGGTAGGTTTGCTGATAGAGGCTCATGGTGAGCTTGCCTTTATTGTGTCAAAGAAAACGGTGAATTGTTGACACTCTATAAAGTAATAGCGCTTCACACCCTCATACTATGGGATAAATTGCGACTAAAGCGGTACGCTCTCCTGCCATATTGTCGACAAATAGCTAAAACTTACCATTGATAGATCGTTAAACCAGCGTTTGGACAAACCCCACCAAATTAAAGATCATTCAATTAACCGATCCTCGCGACGCGACGATGCCTAAATAAACGACAACAACACTGATATAACAGTGTAGGCAAGGAGATTCTCATGTCTGCTTCTACTAGCGCCGCTGCCCGTCTGCTGGAACATAATTGTTACGCCATTGAGGCAGGTACTAACCTACTCAAAGCACTGGCAAACGAAAAACGCTTACAGATACTCTGTCTTCTAGCGGAACAAGAACTTTCTGTTACTCAGATCAACCAGCAACTCTCACTTAGCCAATCGGCGCTTTCTCAACATCTGGCGATTCTGCGACGTGACCAACTCGTGGGCACCCGTCGCGAATCACAAACTATTTACTACTCTTTAAGCAGTGAGAGCGCCAAGGCAATTATTGATACCTTGGCGCACCATTATGCTGCCTAATCGTTTAACGGCGCTGCCAACCCGCTGCATCGATTAAACCAAGCCCTTTAACAACCGCTTGTTCGATACCCGCGGACACAGCCAAGCCCACCTTACGGCTAAAGGTTTTTGGCGGCTCAAGCTTGACGTGATAGACCTGTGCCGTGGCCATGCGCTCTACTAAATACGCTTCACTGGTGCCCACGCTGTCCGTTAGCTTTTGCTCCAACGCTTCGCTGCCGTACCAGATTTCGCCTGTGGCCAATGCGTCAATATCCATCTCCGGGCGATGCTCAGCGACATACTCTTTAAATAGGCGATGAGTGTTTTCCAGATCATCAATAAACTTTTCACGACCTTCTTCGGTATTCTCACCCAGCACAGTCAGTGTGCGCTTGTATTTACCTGCCGTTAGCAGCTCAACATCGATATCGTTGCGCTTTAGCAGGCGATGAATATTAGGCACCTGAGCAACCACTCCAATAGAACCAATCACCGCAAACGGCGCGGCCTTAATATGATTGGCGGTACACGCCATCATATAGCCGCCGCTAGCGGCCACCTTGTCGATACACACCGTTGTGTTTAACCCAGCCGCCTTGAGACGGTCTAGCTGGGCTGACGCTAAGCCATAGGCATGCACTAATCCCCCTGCCGACTCCAACCGCACCACCACTTCATCTTCCGCTGTCGCCACGTCAATAATTGCCGAGACTTCCTGGCCAAACTGCTCCGCTTGCGAGGCTTTTAAATCACCATGAAAATCCAGCACCCACACTTTCTGCGCATGCTTAGACTCTTTACCCTGCTTAGCAGCTTTTTGTTGAGCTTTTTCCTCCTGGCGAAAAGCTTTTACCAATTTTTTCCGCGCACCAGCTGACGTAGTGGTCACCTGCAGCCGACGATTTCGCAAACGGCGCTCATCGTTTAACGATTCAATATGAAGCTTAAGCCCCTGGTCACTGCTCTCTTTACTACGCATTACCAGGAGCAAAACGCCCCCAAAAAGGGCCATTACAAAGGTCGTCTGAAGCAAAAACGTGCCCATCTCTGCGATCCATTCACTCATGTATACTCTCCTCACTGTGTTTAAACGCTTACGCGCTCTACTTTTTGTTGCTTAATGGCACACCTTGTCAGCGTGGATCGCCAATGAAGCTTGATTAAAACAATTGTTTGAAATAGTCTCGTTCTTAGAACGCTGAATGATTCACTTTTTACCTTTTGATAGAAGCCTACTCAACAACCCAACCGTCCTTGGAAACTTATCATGTCATCGAACACGCTAGAAAAGTTGCAGTCTCGCTTTAACCCTGACGCCGCAGCAGGCATGAATGAAGTGTTTCAATTCCACTTCTCCGATGCGGGAGACCATTATTTGGATATTCAGGACGGTACCTTAAGCGTACATGAAGGCGAACATGATGATCCTTCCGTTAGCCTGAAAATGAGTACGGATACGCTGAAAGGCATTATGAGCGGTGACGTTAACGGTATGACGGCCTTTATGACCGGCAAGCTAAAAGCAACGGGTAACGTGATGCTGGCCACCAAACTGACCAGCCTATTTCCCAGCAAATAGCCGTACCGCTCGCCCGCTGATGGCTAACGCCAGCGGGCGAGATGTGTTTCGATAAGGTCGCGTGAAATTGAGTAGGGCGGGGGCAGCGAAGGTAGCTGACGCGGCGAAAACCAAGCAGCATCACTAATTTCCACTCCGTCGATATGAATGCGTCGTGTGGTCGCCTCAGCAAAAAAACCAAACATTAGCGAATGCGGAAATGGCCACGCCTGGCTTTGATGATAGCGAAGCTGCTCCACATGCACGCCCACTTCCTCGTATATCTCACGGTGCACAGCTTCTTCAGCAGACTCCCCAGGCTCAATAAATCCTGCCAGAGTCGAGTATCGGCCCGGTGGAAACCTTGGGCTTCGCGCTAACAGCATCGCCTCACCACTGGTTACCAGCGTAATAATACAGGGTGAAATACGCGGATAATTACGATGCCCGCACGCATGGCAATGCATGGCAAATTCGGCTTCAAGCTTTGTTGCTTTTTCGCCACAGCGGCCGCAAAAGCGGTGATTTTCGAGCCACGCGCCCACCTGCAGCGCTGTAGAAAGCAGGCTAAACCAAGAAGCCGGCAACTCCCCTAACCACCGGCGACCATCAATCCAGTCTTCACCAGGCTTACTTTCTACGCAAAGCGCCACGGGTTCGTCGTGCCAGTAACACAACGGCTGCATGTGCTCGTCCCAAGGTTGAGTCGGCTGTAACGGCGTTAGCTCATCGCTGTCAGTTAGCGGCGCTGGTGCCAAATGGCTGCGTGATACGCGGATAACGCGCCCTTCTCGGGCATAGTGGGGTATTTCACGTTTAAGCATCGACACGGTCACCTTCACCAAACCAGCGTAACTGGTGCGCCTCACACTTCGCCTGGTGAGCAGCGCTTTCTTCTGTGCTGGGCCGTACCACCCGTAGCTGGCCAGCAGTGAGCGATAAACGCCGTACTGATAACCCTTCACTAGCTTGATTATTTTGCTGTTTACCAGAGGAGGCATCTGCATCAAGCGTCAGCGCCGTTTGTCCGCCTGTCATTGCCAAATAAACGTCGGCAAGAATCTCAGCATCTAGCAAAGCGCCGTGCAGTACACGGTGGCCGTTATCAATTTCGTAGCGCTTGCACAGTGCATCGAGACTGTTACGCTGACCGGGGTGCATTTCACGCGCCATGACCAGCGTATCCAGCACGCGACAATATTCTCGCACAGGACCTAACACGGGTGATTTGCGGCGCTGGTTTAGCAGGGTCAGCTCGTGATCAATAAACCCCACATCAAAGGGGGCGTTATGAATCACCAGTTCAGCACCGTCTATAAACGCCCAAAAATCGTCAGCGATGTCGCCAAATACTGGCTCATCAGCCACTTTCGCATCGTCGATGCCGTGAATCGCCACCACTTCAGCATCAATGTGCCGCTCAGGATTAATATATTGATGATAGGAGCGCCCTGTGAAACGGCGGTTGATCATTTCAACAGCACCGATTTCTACTAATCGATGGCCATCTTTAGGGTCAATACCGGTCGTCTCCGTGTCCAAGATTACCTGGCGCATGCTGTTCTCCTATCGTGCTCATCAATGGCTTCGTTCGCTAAGGCATCGGCACGCTCGTTACCGGGGTGGCCGCTATGCCCTTTTACCCAGTGCCACTCAACGTGGTGGCGCTGGGTCTCTTCATGAAGAGTTTTCCAAAGTTCTGCGTTTTTCACTGGCTGCTTGGCTGCCGTTTTCCAGCCGCGCTTGATCCAATTATGGATCCACTGGGTAATTCCTTGGCGCACGTACTGTGAATCTGTCCAAAGCGCCACTTCACAGGGTTTGTTCAGCGTACGCAACGCCATAATCGCGGCCATTAATTCCATACGATTATTGGTTGTCTCGGCTTCATAGCCTTTTAACTCTTTCTCATGCTGCCCACTTAAGAGCAACACCCCCCACCCTCCTGGACCAGGATTTCCTCGACAGGCTCCATCGGTATACACCGTCACACGGGGCAACCCATCGACTATTGGCTTACTCACTTTCACTATCCTTTTTTAGACGGCTCTGTCCTGACGAGTAACGCGCAGAGGCACCGGAGCGTGTAGCTCCAAGAGAAGAGGTCGATACGGGAGTACGTAACCCAAATCTTAAACGCTCAACCGGCGCATGACGCTGACGCCGTTGCGCTTGAATCATGTAACTTTCGCCCAAAGGCAGGTTATGCCTGCGCCCTAGCGCTTCCCAACGTTCGCCGCAGGTAGTACTCATTGGCCCGCGAAAACAGCAATAGTCTACGCGTTCTACGTCAAAATCGACAAATGCCAGCCAGTCGCGCAGCCGGTTCACGGTTCGCCACTGGCCGCTCCAGGGAAACTGTGCCCGCTGTTTACGCCAACGCTGTGTGAGGCCGTTGAGCCCAATCGGATTAAAGCCAAACAGTACCAGCACACCAGTATCTGCTAATACGCGGGCGGCCTCTTGCAGCGTATGGTGAGCCTCTGGTAAGTGCTCTAACCAATGATGAATGACCACCGCGTCGAGACATCGGTCTGGTAACGCAAACTGATCCGGCGGGCACACCAGCGAAGAAGTCGACAGCGCCATCGCCCTGTTCGGAGACCAGTGAATAGCGTGGGGTATCGCCGACATCGTCATCAAGGCTGGTCCCATGCTCATCTCTAAGCTGTGCTGCCCTTTTCGCCCTTCTACAACAGGACCCAAGCACGCCCGCTGAGCTTCCCATAGCGAGCGACCTGCATCTGTTTGCCAGTAGGCTTGGCTCTCTTGCAGACGCTGGGCAAAGCTGGTAGCCATTGGTGAATTTGACATGAACAGCGCTTCCCTCCAAAGTAACGGGTTTTGAACATCTTGTGTGTCAGCTATTGCCGTACCTGCAAGCATCATTTCGAACTTAAAGGATCTCGCCCATGATGAGCGTGACACCGATTCCCGCACTAAGCGACAACTACATTTGGCTATTAAGACAAGACACAAGTCAAAGTGTTTGCGTAGTGGATCCTGGCGAAGCGGCGCCCGTAATTGAGCTTCTGGAGCGTGAATCCTTAACGCTGGACACGATTATCATCACCCACCATCACCATGATCATACCGGTGGGCTACCCGAATTAATTAAACGCTATGCGCCAAGAGTGGTTGGTCCTGCCAACGCAACCATTGAAGGAATAAGTGAACCAGTAGAGCACGGTGATGAAGTACGCATCATGGGTCGTTTGTTCAGCGTCATCGCTACCCCCGGACATACCCTTGATCACGTAAGCTATTTCACTCCAGGCATT